>NZ_JBNPJV010000100.1:0-149410 GCF_050312585.1 Pseudomonas sp. R19M | reverse complement strand
TGCCGGGCGGCGTGGCCAACGTGCAGGATATCTACGCCCTGGCACCGTTGCAGGAAGGCATCCTGTACCACCACATCGCAGCGGAGCAGGGCGATCCGTACTTGCTGCAGTCGCAGCTGGAATTCGACGATATCGAGCGTCTGCAGGCGTTTGCCCAGGCCTTGCAGGCGGTGATCGAGCGCCATGACATCCTGCGCACCGGCGTGGTCTGGGAAGACCTGGCCATTCCCGCCCAGGTAGTCTGGCGCAAAGCCGAGTTGCCGGTACAGGCAGTGGACCTGGACCCGGCCGATGGCGATATTCTCAGCCAACTGCATGAGCGTTTTGATGCCCGGCATTACCGCCTGGAGGTCAGCCAGGCGCCGCTGGTTCGTCTGGTGTACGCCGAAGACCGCGCCAACCAGCGGATCGTGGCGATCCTGTTGTTCCATCACCTGGCGCTGGACCATACGGCCCTGGAGGTCGTCAGCCAGGAAATGCAGGCCAGCCTGCTGGGGCTGTCCGAGCCATTGGCGGCGCCGATCCCGTATCGCAACTATGTGGCTCAGGCGCGCCTGGGGCTCAGTGAGCAGGAGCACGAAGCGTTTTTCCGCGACATGCTCGGCGATATCGAGGAGCCGACCTTGCCGTTCGGTTTGCAGGACGTACAAGGCGAAGGCCATGCCATCCGTGAAGCCTCGCTGGCTCTGGACGCCGATTTGAGCCGGCGCCTGAGGGCGCGGGCGCGGCTGCTGGGGGTCAGCGCCGCGAGCGTGTTCCATCTGGCGTGGGCGAAGGTGCTGAGCAGCGTGTCCGACTCGCGGCAGGTGGTGTTCGGCACCGTCCTGATGGGCCGCATGCAGGGCGGGGACGGCGCTGACCGGTCGCTGGGCATGTTTATCAACACCCTGCCATTGCGGGTCGATACCGAAGGCTTGGGGGTGCAGGCCGCCGTCAAGGCGACCCATGCACGCCTGACCGGCCTGTTGGGGCATGAACATGCCTCGCTGGCCCTGGTGCAACGTTGCAGTGGGGTTGCGCAGTCGACCCCGCTGTTCAGTGCGCTGCTCAACTATCGCCATAGCCCGGCGGCCCATGCCGGCCTGACGGCCGAGATGGAGCAGGCCTGGCGCGGCATGCGCTTCCTGACGTCCGAGGAGCGCACCAACTACCCGGTCAGCCTGAGCGTCAACGATCTGGGCGAAGACTTCAGCCTGGATGCACTGACGGTTGCATCGGTCGATCCGCAGTTGATCTGCGGTTACCTCGTGACCCTGCTTGAACAGCTGGTCGATGCTCTGGAGCACGCGCCACAACGGGCGTTGGAGCAACTGTCGATCCTCTCGCCGGCCCAGACCCGCCAGTTGCTCGCGGATTTCAACGCCACCGACGCGGATTACCCACGGGACCTGACCGTGGTGCAGATGATCGAAGCGCATGCCTTGCACACGCCACATGCCGTCGCGGTGGTGCTGGGCGACCAGGCGTTGAGCTATCGCGAACTGAACGAACAGGCCAACCAGGTCGCGCATCACTTGCGCAGCCTGGGTGTGCAGGCCGATGCACGCGTCGCCCTGTGCATGGAGCGCAGCCTGGCGATGATTGTCGGGCTGCTGGGCATCCTCAAGTCGGGGGCTGCCTATGTACCGCTCGACCCCGAGTACCCCGCGCAACGCCTGGCGCTGGCGCTGCAAGACAGCCAGCCGCTGGCGGTGCTGGTCCACGCAGCCACCCGCACGGTGCTGGAGGATTCGGGTGTGGCACAGGTCGACCTGGACGCACTGTCGTTGACCGCACAGCCACGCCACAACCCGGTCGCGGTGGCCGGGCCGAATGACCTGGCCTACGTGATCTTTACCTCCGGCTCCACCGGCCGCCCGAAAGGGGTGATGGTGGAGCATGGTTCGCTGGTCAACCACATCACCTGGCAGACCCGCACGTTTGGTTTTGATGCCAACGAACGGATCTTGCAACGTACCTCGGTGGCCTTCGACGCCTCAGTCTGGGAAATCTGGACGCCGTTGGCGATTGGCGCACGCCTGGTGCTGTTGCCGGCGCAAGCCTCGAGGGACGTCGAGCAAATGGCGCAGACCCTGGTGGAACACCAGGTCAGCGTTGCGCAATTTGTGCCAAGCCTGCTGCGCCTGCTGGTGCAACTGCCGGACAGCGGCGTGCGCTGCCGTTACCTGTTCAGCGGCGGTGAAGTGCTGGAGCCGCAACTGGCAATGCAGGCCCGGGCGCTGACCACTCACGGGATCGTTAACCTGTATGGGCCGACCGAAGCCACCATCGACAGCACGTCGTGGACCTGCGACGGCAGTGCGCCGGTCGAGTCGGTGCCGATTGGCAAGCCCATCGCCAATGCCCGGGCCTATGTGCTCGACGCACGCCTTGAACCGGTGGCGCTGGGTGTGGTGGGCGAGTTGTACATCGGCGGTGCCGGTGTGGCGCGTGGGTATCTGGGCCGCGATGACTTGACGGCCGAGCGCTTCCTGGCGGACCCCTTCACCGGCAACGGGCGCCTGTACAAGACCGGCGACCTGGTGCGTTACCTGGCCGATGGCACGCTGGAGTACGTGCGACGCAATGACGATCAGGTCAAGTTGCGTGGTTTGCGTATCGAATTGGGCGAAATCGAAGCGCACCTGGCGGCGCATAGTTCTGTGCAGGAGGCCGTGGTGTTGGTGCGTGATGAGCGCCTGGTGGCGTACTGCACGCGGCGCGATGCGCAGTCGCAGATCGATATCGAAGCCTTGCGTGAGCATGTGCAGCAGTCTGTGCCGACCTACATGGTGCCGCAGGCCTATGTGGTGCTGGAGGCACTGCCGCTGAGCCCCAACGGCAAGCTGGACCGCAAGGCGCTGCCGGAGCCGGGCATGGAAGCGGTGATTGCACGGGGTTATGAAGCACCCAGCGGTGCGGTCGAGACCCTGCTGGCACAGCTCTGGGCCGATGTGCTGAAGGTGGACAAGGTCGGTCGCCACGACCACTTCTTCGAACTGGGCGGGCACTCGTTGCTCGCCGTCAGCCTGATCGGACGCATGCGCCAGGCCGGCCTCAACGCCGACGTGCGCGTCCTGTTCAACCAACCGACCCTGGCGGCGCTCGCCGCGGCCGTGGGCAGCGGGCGCGAGATCCAGGTGCCGGCCAACATCATCCCGGCCGGGTGCACGCACATTACGCCGGACTTGCTGCCGCTGCTGACCCTGGATCAGCCGAGCATCGACCGTATCGTCGCCACCGTCGTCGGCGGCGCGGCCAACGTGCAGGATATCTACCCGCTGGCGCCGCTGCAGGAAGGCATTCTTTACCACCACATCAGCGCCGAGCAGGGCGATCTGTACGTGCAGCAGGGGCAGTTCGCGTTTGCCGATCTTGCGCGCCTGCAGCAGTTTGCCGAAGCCTTGCAACGGGTTATCGACCGCCACGATGTGCTGCGTACCGGGTTTGTCTGGGAGGGCCTGGAGCAGCCGGTGCAGGTGGTCTGGCGCCAGGCGCGGATGGTCACCCGCGCGGTGCAGTTCGATCCGCGCGGCGGCGATATCGCCGCGCAACTGGCGGCGCACGTCGACCCGCGCCGCCATCGTCTGAACGTGACCCAGGCGCCACTGATGCAACTGGTGTACGCCGACGATGAGGCCGGCCAGCGCATTGTCGCCACGCTGCTGTTCCACCACACAATCATGGACCACATGGCGATGGACGTGGTGTGGCGGGAAATGGAAGCGTTCCTGCTCGGCAAGGGCGATGAATTGATCGCCTCGGTGCCTTACCGCAACTACGTGGTGCAGACGCGCCTGGCCAGTCGCGAGCAGGAACACGAGGCGTTCTTTCGCGACATGCTCGACGATATCGAGGAGCCGACCCTGCCGTTCGCACAGCAGGACGTGCGCGATGACGGCTACGATATCGAAGAGGTCGACCTGACCCTGGACGCCGGCTTGAGCCGACGCTTGCGCGTGCTGACCCGCCAGAATGGCGTCAGCCCGGCCAGCCTGTTCCACCTGGCCTGGGCACGTGTGCTGGGGGTGGTTTCCAGCACTGAGCGGGTGGTATTCGGCACGGTGATGATGGGCCGCTTGCAAGGCGGTGAGGGCGCCGACCGGGCGGTGGGCATGTTTATCAATACCTTGCCGCTGCGCGTCGATATCAGCGGTCAAGGCGTGCAGGAGGCCGTCAAGGCCACCCATGCGCGTCTGTCGGGCTTGCTTGCCCATGAGCTGGCCTCGCTGGCCCAGGCCCAGCGTTGCAGCGCTGTGCCGCAGTCCATGCCGTTGTTCAGTGCGTTGTTCAACTACCGCCATACGCCGGACAATGCTGCTGAAATCACCGAGGCGTCGCGTCGTGCGTGGCAAGGCATGGAGTTGTTACAGGCGCGGGAGCGTTCCAACTACCCACTGACCTTGAGCGTCAACGATTTGGGCGAGGCTTTCAGCCTGAGCGCACTGGCGCTGGCATCGATTGGCGCGCAACGCCTCTGCGAGTACGTGAACCGGGTCGTCGAGCAATTGGTCGAGGCGCTGGAACACGCCCCGCACATCTCGATGAACAGCCTGTCGGTGCTGCCCGCCGAGGCGCGTCGGCAGTTGCTCGAAGGCTTCAACGCCACCCGTGTCGACTATCCCCACGGCCTGACCATTCACCAACGCTTCGAGCAGCAGGTCGAGTTGTACCCGCATACGCTGGCGGCGGTGTATCAGGGCCAAAGCCTGACCTACGTCGAACTGAACCGCCAAGCCAACCAACTTGCGCACCAGTTGATCGAACTCGGGGTGCAACCCGACGATCGCGTGGCGATCTGTGCGCAGCGCAGCCTGGAAATGCTGGTGGGCCTGGTCGCCATTCTCAAGGCCGGTGCGTGCTATGTGCCGATTGATGCGGCGCACCCGGCCGAGCGCCTCAGTTACCTGCTCGGCGACAGCGCACCGGTGGCCGTGCTGATCCAGCCGTCGCTGGCGCAGCGTCTGCCGACCCTGACCGTGCCGGTATTGGAACTCGACAGCCGTCTGTGGCAAGGCCCGTCCAAAGGCAACCCACAGATTGCCGGCCTGACCCAGGCACACCTGGCGTACGTGATCTATACCTCCGGTTCTACCGGCCTGCCCAAAGGCGTGATGGTGGAGCATCGCACTTTGGAAAACCTGGTGAGCTGGCACTGCGATACGTTTGAACTGGGGCACGGCGGCAAGACGTCGAGCGTCGCCGGTTTTGGTTTCGACGCCATGGCCTGGGAAGTCTGGCCGGCCTTGTGCGTAGGGGCGACCCTGTATATGCCGCCGGCCCATGAGGGCGGTGAAGACATCGATGCGCTGCTGCAGTGGTGGTTGGCGCAACCGCTGGATGTGAGCTTCCTGCCCACCCCAGTGGCCGAATATGCCATCAGTCAGGACCTGCAACACCCGACGCTCAAGACCCTGTTGATCGGTGGCGACCGCTTGCGGCAGTTCAACAAGCCGCAGCGTTTCAACCTGATCAACAACTACGGCCCGACCGAAGCCACGGTGGTGGCGACCTCCGGGCGCGTTGACGCCGGGCAGGTGCTGCATATCGGCAAGCCGGTGAGCAATGCCCAGGTGTATCTGCTCGATGAATACCAGCAGCCGGTCCCCCTGGGCGTTGCGGGAGAGTTGTACGTGGCAGGTGCCGGGGTGGCGCGGGGTTACCTGAACCGCCCAGAGATGACCGCCGAGCGCTTCCTCAAGGATCCGTTCAGCGCGGACCCGCAGGCGCGCATGTACCGCACCGGCGACCTTGCGCGTTGGTTGGAAGACGGTACGCTCGATTACCTGGGCCGTAACGATGATCAGGTGAAAATCCGCGGCGTGCGTATCGAGCTGGGTGAAATCGAAACCCGCCTGAGCGAACAGGCCGGCGTCCGCGAAGCCGTGGTGCTGGCCCGTGACGGGCGCCTGGTGGCGTATTTCACCGAACAGGCGGCGCTGGATATCGACACCCTGCGCAGCGGTTTGCAAGCGTGCTTGCCGGAGTACATGGTGCCGGTCGCCTATGTGCGCCTGGACCACCTGCCGCTGACCGCCAACGGCAAGCTGGACCGCAAGGCACTGCCGGAGCCGGATCAGGACGCGATGCTCAGCCGCGGCTATGAAGCTCCGCAGGGCGAGGTGGAAACCACCCTGGCGCAGATCTGGGCCGAGGTGCTCAAACTGGAACAGGTGGGTCGCCACGACAACTTCTTCGAGCTGGGCGGGCACTCGTTGCTGGCCGTGGGCCTGGTGGAACGTATGCGCCAGGCGGGCTTGCAGGCGGATGTGCGCGTGCTGTTCAGCCAGCCGACCCTGGCCGCCCTCGCGGCGGCGGTGGGCGCCGGCAACGAAGTGGCGGTACCGGCCAATCGCATCGACATCGGTTGCACCCGCATCACTCCGGACCTGCTGCCCCTGGCCACGCTGGATCAGGCAAGCATTGACCGGATTGTCGCCAGTGTGCCGGGCGGTGTGGCCAACGTGCAGGACATCTATGCCTTGGCGCCGTTGCAGGAGGGCCTGTTGTATCACCACATCAGCGCCGAACAGGGTGACCCGTACCAGCAACACGCGCTGTTCGCGTTCGACAGCCGCCAGCGGCTGGACCGGTTCGCCCAGGCGCTGCAATACGTGATCGGTCGCCACGACATCCTGCGTACCGGGCTGTTCTGGGAGCAACTGGAGGTGCCGGTGCAAGTGGTCTGGCGCGAGGCCCCGCTGACGATGGACGAACTCGTCCCGCAGGCCGGCGAGGTGCTGACGCAATTGCGTGAGCATTTCAGCCTCGGCCGTCATCGCATGGATATCCGCCAGGCACCGATGATGCACCTGGGCTTTGCCCATGACCCGCAGCATCAGCGCTGGATCGGCATGTTGTCCTTCCACCACCTGGTCAACGACGCGACCTCCATGGGCGTGCTGGTGGCGGAAATCGAAGCGCACATGAGCGGGCGCGAGCAGAAACTGGGCGCTTCGGTGCTGTACCGCAACTATGTGGCGCAGACCCGCCAGGGCAAGGACCGTGCGGCCCATGAAGCGTTTTTCCGGGAGATGCTCGGCGACGTCGACGAACCGACGCTGCCGTTCGGCGTGCAGCGCATCGACAGTGAGCGGGATGCCACCGAGGAGGTCGATCACTGGCTGGGCGCTGCGTTCAGCCAGCGTCTGCGGCGCCAGGCACGGCAGTTGGGGGTGAGTGCCGCCACGCTGTATCACTGGGTCTGGGCCCAGGTCATCGGCGCGGTGTCAGCCCGTGATGACGTGGTGTTCGGCACCGTATTGCTCGGCCGCCTGCAGGCCGGCGACGGCGCCGAGCGTTCCCTGGGGATGTTCATCAACACCTTGCCGCTGCGCGTGCGCCTGAAGGATGAAAGCCTGACGGCGGCGGTCAAGAACACCCATGCGGCCTTGAGTCAGTTGATGGCTCACGAGCATGCGTCGCTGACGTTGGCGCAACGTTGCAGTGGCGTGGCCGCGCCGGCACCGTTGTTCAGTGCCTTGCTCAACTACCGTCATGCCTCGGCCAGCGTCAGTGAGGCCAGCCGCGTCGCTTGGGACGGCATCGAGATGCTCGCCAACGAAGGGGTCAACAGTTACCCGCTGATTCTCTCGGTGGATGACGTGGGCGAGGATTTCCGGGTCAGTGCCCTGGCACCGCGCTCAGTGGGTGCGCAGCGGGTCTTGGGCTACGTGTGCACGACGTTGGCCGGGCTGGTCGAGCAGTTGGAACAGGCGCCGCATTCGGCAGCCAATCGCCTGTCGATCTTGAGCAGCGATGAGCGCCGGCAGTTGTTGCAGACGTTCAACGATACGGCGCGGGGCTACCCGCAATTGCAACCGCTGCATCAGGTGTTTGAGGCATGGGTACAAGCGCATCCGCACGCCCTGGCGGCGTCGCACGGCCAGCAACAGGTCAGCTATGCCGGGCTGAACGCACGGGCCAACCGCCTGGCCCATCATCTGATCGGCCTGGGGGTAGCCCCCGGTGACCGCGTGGCGATCCTGCTGGAACGCTCGGTGGACCTGCTGATCAGCCAGCTGGCAATCAGCAAGTGTGCGGCGGTGTATGTGCCGCTGGACGTCAACGCGCCGTTGGACCGTCAAGGCTTCATGATCTCGGACAGCGGGGCGGCTCTGCTGCTGACGGCGGCCTCGATCAAGGTGCCGGAGGGGGCTCGTCGCTTGGACCTGGACAGCCTGGATCTGAGTATCGAGCCGGATCACAACCCGGCACTGGAGCAATCCGCCGAGACGGCGGCGTACATCATGTACACCTCCGGCTCAACGGGTACGCCGAAGGGCGTGCTGGTGCCGCATCGAGCGATCACACGCCTGGTGATCAACAACGGCTATGCCGATTTCAATCAGCATGATCGGGTGGCGTTTGCTTCGAACCCGGCGTTTGACGCCAGCACCCTCGATGTATGGGCGCCATTGCTCAATGGCGGCGCAGTGGTGGTGGTCGATCAGGACACATTGCTATCCCAGGCCGGCTTTGCCTCGCTGTTGCAGAAGCAAGCAGTCAGCGTGTTGTGGATGACCGCCGGCTTGTTCCACCAGTACGCCGAAGGGCTGCTGCCGGTCTTCCCGCAACTGCGTTACCTGATTGTCGGCGGTGATGTGCTGGATCCGAGCGTTATCGCTCGGGTCATCAAGGATGGCGCACCCCAGCATCTGCTCAACGGCTACGGCCCGACCGAGGCGACGACGTTCTCGACTACCCATGAGATTACGCGGGCAGACGAGGGCAGCATCCCGATTGGCCGTCCGGTGGGCAACAGCCGTGCCTACGTGCTTGACGCCCGTCAACAACCGGTGCCGGTCGGTGTCACCGGCGAGTTGTACATCGGTGGCCAGGGGGTTGCCCTGGGCTACCTGAACCGCGCTGACCTGACGGCGGAGAAGTTCCTCGCCGACCCGTTCAGCGACGGGGCGCTGATGTACCGCACCGGCGACCTGGTGGCCTGGCGTGCCGACGGCACCTTGCAGTATCAGGGGCGTAATGACCAGCAGGTGAAGATCCGCGGTTTCCGCATCGAACTGGGCGAGATCGAAACGCGCCTGAGTGAGCACCCGCAGGTCAGGGACGCGGTGGTACTCGCCCGTCAGGACGAGCCTGGACACAAGCGTCTGGTGGCCTACTTCACCGAACGTGAAGCGCTGGATATCGAAGTGCTGCGCGCCTATCTGCAAGCGCAGTTGCCGGAGTACATGGTGCCGGCGGCCTATGTGCGCCTGGACAGCCTGCCGCTGACCAGCAACGGCAAGGTCGACCGCAAGGCCTTGCCGGCACCGGACCAGGAGGCGTTGCTCAGCCGCGTTTACGAGGCACCCCAGGGGCCGACGGAAGTGGCCTTGGCGCAACTGTGGGAGAAGGTACTCAACGTCGGGCAGGTGGGGCGCCATGACCACTTCTTCGAGTTGGGTGGGCATTCATTGTTGGCGGTGAGCCTGGTCGAGCAGATGCGCAAGCAAGGGATGGACGCTGACTTGCGCGTGTTGCTCGCTCAACCGACGCTGGTTGCAATGGCCGCGGCGGTGGGGCAGGTCGAGCATGTGGTCGTGCCGCAATCGAGCGTGCCCACGTTCGAGCGCAAACGTCGGATCTGATCGACACACGCCTGGCAGACCGACGCGGTTAAACCGCGCCGGCCTGTCGGGCGTGCGCGTTTTTGACAGTCACGTGTCACCCCTACGTTGTCCCTGCTTCCTATGACATACACCTTTGCGTGGATGTTTTAGTTTTCCAGCCCTGTGGGAAGCCCTGGGGCACGCATTCAACCCATCACTTTTTGAACCTGACGGCGACAGCGTCGAGCCCATGCCGGGCCGCACGCTGCTGTTTGACGCCAGGTGCTCAGGTTGCAATTGAAACCGGACTTTCTCGTCACTGTTTTCGAATCTTAAGCAGGTCACACCATGCACTTCAGCGAATTGATGGCAGTTCTTTCGACTCACGCGATCCACCTGCAACGTGAAGAGGATGACCTCGTCATCCTGGGCGACGATGAGGGGCTCGACGATGGGTTGATCGACCACTTGCGCGGACACAAAGCGCAGTTGCTGGAGTTGATCGCGCGCAATGGGGGGGACTGGTTGAGCCCGGCCTACCGCATTACGCCGCAGATGCTGCCGTTGACGACCCTGGACCAGGCAACCATTGACCGGATTGTCGACGCCGTGCCGGGCGGCCTGGCCAACGTCAAGGACATCTACCCGCTGGCGCCGCTGCAGGAAGGCATGTTGTACCACCATTTGACGGCGGAGCAGGGCGACCCCTATTTGCTGCAATCGCTGTATGCCTTCGACAGCCGTGCGCGGCTGGAGCACTTCACCCAGGCGTTGCAGTACGTGATCAAGCGCCACGACATCCTGCGCACCACGGTGGTCTGGGAAAGCCTCGATGAACCGATGCAAGTGGTACTGCGCAAGGCCACGTTGATCAGTGAAGAGCTGCATCTGGACCCGCGCGACGGCGATGTGCTGGGCCAGTTGCGCAGCCGCTTCGATGCGCGTCACTACCGCCTGGATATCCGCCAGGCGCCGATGATGCGGGTGGCCTTCGCGCTGGACTCGCCGAACCAGCGCTGGGTGGCGGTGCTGTTGTTTCACCATATGGCCCTGGACCATACGGCAATGGAGGTGGTGCAGCACGAAATGCAAGCCTTCCTGCTGGGGCAGACCGAGCACCTGGGCGAGCCGGTACCGTATCGCAACTATGTGGCGCAGGCTCGCCTGGGCGTCAGTGAACAGCAGCATGAAGCGTTCTTTCGCGAGATGCTCAGTGACATCGATGAGCCGACGCTGCCGTTCGGTCTGCAGGACGTGCAGGGTGACGGTCATGGCATCGAAGAAAGCCATCGCATGCTGGATAACGCCTTGAGCCAACGGCTGCGCGTGCAGGCCCGGCAGTTGGGGGTGAGTGCGGCCAGCGTGATGCACCTGGCACTGGCCCAGGTACTGGGTAAAGTCTCCGGCCGCCAGGAGGTGGTGTTCGGCACCGTATTGCTGGGCCGGATGCACGCGGGCGAGGGCTCGGACCGTGCCCTGGGGATGTTCATCAACACCCTGCCGCTGCGTGTGAGTGTGGGCGAGCAAAGCGTGCGCAGTGGCCTGAAACTGACCCACCAGCGGTTGACCGCATTGCTCCAGCATGAACACGCCTCGCTGGCCCTGGCTCAGCGTTGCAGCGCCGTGGCGACGCCGACGCCGCTGTTCAGTGCCATGCTCAACTACCGCCACAGTGCAACCGGCGGCAGTGCCGAGGCGCAGACGGCGTGGGCCGGCATCCAAGCCCTGGGCGCTGAAGAACGCACCAACTACCCGCTGACCGTCAACCTCGACGACCTGGGTGAAGATTTTCATATCACGGTGCTTGCGGATGCCGGAATCGGCGCGGCGCGGATCGCGGATTATCTGCATGCCGCCCTGGAAAGCCAGGTGGCCTCGCTGGAGCACACGCCGCAGGCGGCGCTGCAAACCCTGGGCATTCTGCCGACCGCCGAGCGCCAGCACCTGTTGCACCACTGGAACAGCGGCGATGGCGTATTTGCCGACAGCGCCTTGATCCACCAACAGGTCGAAGCCCGGGCAGCGGCCGAACCCGACGCTACGGCGGTGCTGTTTGAAGACCAGCGCCTGAGCTACGGCGACTTGAACCGCCGCGCCAACCAGGTGGCGCATCGCTTGCTGAGCCTGGGCGTGCGCCCGGATGACCGGGTGGCGATCTGCGTCGAGCGCGGGCTGGACATGATCATCGGCCTGCTCGGCATCCTCAAGGCCGGCGCCGGTTACGTGCCGATCGACCCGGCGTATCCGCAGGAGCGCATCAGCTACACCCTGCAGGACAGTGCACCGGTGGCGGTGCTGGTGCAGCAGGCGACCCGCGCTCTGGTGTCCGAGGTATCGGTGCCGGTGCTCGAACTGGACGGCGACGATTGCCAAGGTGAATCGACTCAGAATCCCCACGTACCGGGCCTGACTTCGGCCCACCTGGCGTATGTGATCTACACCTCAGGTTCCACCGGATTGCCCAAGGGCGTGATGATCGAGCACCGCAACGTGGCGCGCCTGTTCAGCGCCACCGAGGGCTGGTTCCACTTCAACGAGCAAGACGTGTGGGCACTGTTCCACTCGTTTGCGTTTGACTTCTCGGTCTGGGAAATCTGGGGCGCGCTGATGCATGGCGGGCAGTTGCTGGTGGTGCCGCAGTTGACCAGTCGTTCGCCGGACGCCTGTTATGCGCTGTTGTGCAGCGCCGGGGTGACCATCCTCAACCAGACGCCGAGTGCCTTCCGTTCATTGATTGCGGCCCAGGGCCAGAGCGAACTCAAGCACTCCCTGCGCCAGGTGATCTTCGGCGGCGAGGCCCTGGAACCGGGGATTCTCAAGCCGTGGTATGCGCGTGCGAGCAACGCCGGTACGCAACTGGTGAACATGTACGGCATCACCGAAACCACCGTGCATGTAACCTATCGTGCGCTCGAAGCGGCGGATGCGCAGTTGGTCGGCGTCAGTCCGATTGGCGGGCGCATTCCGGACTTGCAACTGTATGTGCTCGACGAGCAGAACGAACCCGTGCCGGTGGGCGTGGTCGGCGAGTTGTACGTGGGTGGCGCGGGGGTTGCCCGTGGCTACTTGAACCGGCCGCAGTTGAATGCCGAACGGTTCATTGCCGACCCGTTCAGCGGTCGTGCGCAGGCGCGCCTGTACAAGACCGGTGACCTGGCGCGTTGGCAGGCGGACGGCAGCCTTGACTACCTGGGGCGCAACGACGACCAGGTGAAGATCCGTGGTTTCCGTATCGAGCTGGGCGAGATCGAAGCCCGCCTGGCCGCCTGTGAAGGCGTGCGCGAAGCGGTGGTGATTGCCCGCGAAGATGAGCCGGGAGACAAGCGCCTGGTGGCCTATGTGATCGCCGCCGAGGGGGCCGATCCGTCGGCCGCCGAGCTGCGTGCGCAGTTGCTGGTGTCCCTGGCTGACTACATGGTGCCCGCTGCGTTTGTGCGGGTGGCGCAGTTCCCGTTGACCACCAACGGCAAGCTGGACCGCAAGGCGTTGCCGGCGCCGGATGCCGACGCCCTGGCGCGTCGCCAGTTCGAAGCCCCCGAGGGGGAGGTGGAAACCACGAT
This sequence comes from Pseudomonas sp. R19M, assembly GCF_050312585.1. Classification (NCBI taxonomy): domain Bacteria; kingdom Pseudomonadati; phylum Pseudomonadota; class Gammaproteobacteria; order Pseudomonadales; family Pseudomonadaceae; genus Pseudomonas; species Pseudomonas sp. R19M. The sequence goes on along the minus strand of NZ_JBNPJV010000100.1, from coordinate 136,317 downwards.
TGCCGCGATCTGGCAGGATTTGCTCGGTGTTGAACACGTGGGCCGCCAGGATCACTTCTTCGAGTTGGGCGGCCATTCGCTGCTGGCGGTCAAGCTGATCGAGCGCATGCGCCAGGTCGGGCTGGGCGCCGATGTGCGTGTGCTGTTCGGCCAGCCGACCCTGGCCGCACTGGCGGCCGCCGTGGCCGATGCGAGCAAGGACGTGGTGGTGCCCGCCAATCGTGTCCCAGAAGGCTGCGCACACATCACCCCGGAAATGCTGCCCCTGGCCACGCTGGATCAGGCCGCCATCGACCGCATCGTCGCAACCGTGCCGGGCGGCGCGTGTAACGTCCAGGAAATCTACAGCCTGGCGCCGCTGCAAGAAGGGATTTTGTACCACCACCTCGCGGCGGCCCAAGGCGATCCGTACCTGCAATACATCACCTTCAGCTTTGACAGCCGCGAGCGCCTGCAACGCTTTGCCGCGGCTCTGCAAGGCGTGATTTCGCGACATGACATCCTGCGCACCGCCGTGTTCTGGGAGCGCCTCGACGAGCCGGTACAGGTGGTCTGGCGCGAGGCGCAACTGGGGATGGATGAGATTCACCTGGACCCGGCCGCCGGGGATATCGCCACGCAATTGACCGAGTGCCTCAACCCGCGTCACCACCGCCTGGATATTCGCCAGGCGCCCATGATGCGCATCGGTTACAGCGAGGATGCGCCCAACCAGCGCTGGGTCGCGGTGTTGCTGCTGCACCATCTGGTGGATGACGCCACGTCGCTGCGTATGCTCATCTCGGAAATCGAAGCCCATACCCGTGGCGAAGAGGCCCTGCTGCCACCGTCGGTGCCGTACCGTCATTATGTGGCTCAGGCGCGCCAGGGCGTGAGTCGCGGAGAGCATGAGGCGTTCTTCAGCGAGATGCTCGGGGACATCGACGAACCGACCCTGCCTTTCGGTCTGCAGGACGTGCAGGGCGAGGGCCACGGTGTCGAAGAGGTCGTCCTGATGCTCGATGACCGCCTCAGCCAGCGCCTGCGCGCGCAGTCCCGCCAGTTGGGGGTGACGCCTGCCAGCCTGTATCACTTGGCGTGGGCGCGGGTGCTGGGTGGCGTGTCGGGACGCACGGATGTGGTGTTCGGCACCGTGTTGCTGGGGCGCTTGCAGGGCGGTGAAGGCTCAGACCGTGCCCTGGGGATGTTCATCAACACCTTGCCGCTGCGGGTCAGCCTCGCTGAAGCCGGCGTACGCGCCATGGTCAAGAGTACCCATGCGCGCCTGACCGGCTTGCTCGGTCATGAGCACGCCTCGCTGGTGCTTGCGCAACGCTGCAGCCAAGTGGCGGCGTCGACGCCGTTGTTCAGTTCGCTGCTCAACTATCGCCAGCTCGGCGGCGCGGACGTTTCGGCACAAGCGCAGACGGCCTGGGAAGGCATTGCCGTGGTCGACAGCAAGGAGCGCACCAACTACCCGCTGACCCTGTCGGTCAACGACATGGGAGAGGCGTTCAGCCTGTCGGTCATGGCCGACGGTTCGATTGGCGCGGGGCGAGTGTGCGGCTACATGCAATGCGTCCTGGAGAACCTGGTCCAAGCCCTGGAGCAGACCCCGCAGGCTTCGCTGCAAGGGTTGGCGATGTTGCCGGCGGGCGAGCGCGAACAATTGTTGCAACACTGGAACGCCACCGACAGCCTGTTCGCCGATACCGCATTGCTGCATCACCAGGTCGAGCTGCAGGCGGCTTTACGACCTGACGCTACGGCGGTGCTGTTTGAAGACCTGCGCCTGAGCTACGGCGACTTGAATCGCCGCGCCAACCAGGTGGCGCATCGCTTGTTGAGCCTGGGCGTGCGCCCGGATGATCGGGTGGCGATCTGCGTCGAGCGCGGGCTGGACATGATCGTCGGCCTGCTCGGCATCCTCAAGGCCGGGGCCGGTTACGTGCCGATTGACCCTGCGTATCCGCAGGAACGCATCAGCTACACCCTGCAAGACAGCACGCCGGTAGCGGTGCTGGTGCAGCAGGCGACCCGTGCCCGGGTGGCCGAGGTGTCGGTGCCGGTGCTCGAACTGGACGGCGGCGATTGCCAGGGTGAGTCCACTCAGAATCCCCACGTCCCGGGCCTGACTTCGGCCAACCTGGCGTACGTGATCTACACCTCCGGCTCCACCGGCCTGCCCAAGGGGGTGATGGTCGAGCACCACAACGTGGCACGCCTGTTCAGCGCCACCGAGGGCTGGTTCAACTTCAACGATCAGGATGTCTGGGCACTGTTCCACTCGTTTGCGTTTGACTTCTCGGTCTGGGAAATCTGGGGCGCGCTCATCCACGGTGGGCAGTTGCTGGTGGTACCGCAGCTCACCAGCCGTTCGCCGGACGCCTGTTATGCGCTGTTGTGCAGCGCCGGGGTGACCATCCTCAACCAGACGCCGAGTGCCTTCCGTTCGTTGATTGCGGCCCAGGGCCAGAGTGCCCTGAAGCATTCCCTGCGCCAGGTGATCTTCGGCGGCGAGGCCCTGGAACCGGGGATTCTCAAGCCGTGGTACGCACGCCCAGGCAACGCCGGTACGCAACTGGTGAACATGTACGGCATCACCGAAACCACCGTGCATGTGACGTATCGCGCCCTTGAAGCGGCGGATGCGCAGCGGGTCGGCGTCAGCCCGATTGGCGGGCGCATTCCGGACTTGCAACTGTATATTCTCGACGACCAGCGCGAACCGGTGCCGGTCGGCGTCGTCGGCGAGTTGTACGTGGGGGGCGCGGGGGTTGCCCGTGGCTACTTGAACCGGCCGCAGTTGAACGCCGAACGGTTTATCGCCGACCCGTTCAGCGGTCGTGCGCAGGCGCGCCTGTACAAGACCGGTGACCTGGGACGCTGGCTGGCGGACGGCAGCATTGACTACCTGGGCCGCAACGACGACCAGGTGAAAATCCGTGGTTTCCGTATCGAGCTGGGCGAGATCGAAGCCCGCCTGGCCGCCTGTGAGGGCGTGCGCGAAGCCGTGGTGATTGCCCGTGAAGACGCCCCCGGTAACAAGCGCCTGGTGGCTTATGTGATCGCCGCCGAGGGCGCTGAGCCGTCGGCCGCCGAGCTGCGTACGCAGTTGCTGGTGTCCCTGGCCGATTACATGGTGCCCAGTGCGTTCGTCCTGCTTGAGCGCTTGCCGCTGACCACCAACGGCAAACTCGACCGCAAGGCCTTGCCGGCCCCCGATGGCGATGCCCTGGCCCGTCGCGAATACGAGTGCCCTGAAGGCGAGATGGAACTTACCCTTGCCGCGCTCTGGCAAGAATTGCTCGATGTGGAGCGGGTGGGTCGCCACGACAACTTCTTTGAACTGGGTGGTCATTCGCTGCTGGCGGTCAAATTGATCGAACGCATGCGCCAGATGGACTTGAGCGCCGATGTGCGCGTGCTGTTCGGCCAGCCGACCCTGGCGGCGCTGGCGGCGGCGGTCGGCGGGCATCAGGCACTGGAGGTGCCGGCCAACCGCATTGAGCCGGACTGCCAGCGCATCACCCCGGACCTGTTGCCCCTGGCCGACCTAGACCAGGCCGCTATCGACCGCATCGTCGCGAGCGTGCCGGGCGGCGTGCGCAATGTGCAGGATATCTACGGCCTGGCGCCGCTGCAGGACGGCATGCTCTACCACCATCTGGCGGCGCCGCAAGGCGATGCCTACCTGCTGCATATGTTGTTCACCTTCACCGGGCCTGAGCCGGTGAACCTGTTCGCCAAGGCGCTGCAAAGCGTGATCGAGCGGCACGACATCCTGCGCAGCAGCATCGCCTGGGAAGGACTCGAGGATCCGGTACAGGTCGTTTGGCGTCAGGCAACCCTGGGACTGGAAGAGGTGGTGATCGACCCGGCGGACGGTGACGTGCTGACGCAGTTGCACGAGCAGTTCGACCCACGCCATTACCGCCTGGACCTGAGCCGTGCGCCGTTGATGCACCTGGCCTACGCCCAGGACAGCGCCCATCAGCGCTGGGTCGGCATCCTGTTGTTCCATCACATGGTGCTCGACCACACCGCGCTTGAGGTGCTGATCGAAGAAGTCCAGGCCAGCCTGAAAGGCCACACCGAAAACTTGGCGCCGTCGATTCCCTATCGCAACCATGTGGCGCAGTCGCGCCTGGGCGCGGATCGACAGGCCCATGAACGCTTTTTCGAAGGCATGCTCGGTGACATCGATGAACCGACCCTGGCCTTCGGCCTGCGCGATGTGCAGGGCGATGGCAGCGGTGTCGAAGAAGCCCACCTGATGCTCGACAGCCAACTGAGCGGGCGCTTGCGCGAGCAGGCGCGCTTGCTTGGCGTCAGCGCCGCCAGCCTGGTGCACCTGGCCTGGGGCCAGGTGTTGGCGCAGGTCGCGGGGCGTGACGATGTGGTCTTCGGCACGGTGTTGCTCGGCCGCCTGCAAGGCGGTGAAGGCGCCGGCCGTGCCTTGGGCCTGTTCATCAATACCTTGCCGTTGCGTGTGAGCATTGGCGGGCAGGGCGCCCGCGAGGCCGTGCGTGTCACGCATGAGCGGCTGTCGCAATTGCTCGCCCATGAGCACGCGTCATTGTCCCTGGCCCAACAGTGCAGCGGCCTGCCGGCGACGCAGGCGCTGTTCAATACATTGCTCAACTACCGGCACAGCGCGCCGGTCGAGGCCTCTAGCGCGGATATCGCCGCGTGGGACGGTATCCAGGCGGTGAGCATGGAAGAGCGCACCAACTATCCGCTGGTGTTGAACGTCGATGATTTTGGCGCCGGCTTCCAGCTCAACGCCCAGGCGCTGGTGAAAATCGGTGCACAACGGATTTGCGGCTTTATGCAGGTGGCCCTGGCACACCTGGTCAGCGCGTTGGAGCACACGCCACACCAGCCGTTGAGTCAGTTCTCGGTGCTGTCGGCCGCCGAACGGGATGCCGTGCTGGTTGACGTCAACGCCACTGCCGTCGATTACCCCGAGGCGCAGACTATCCACCGCCTGTTCGAGGCTCAGGTCGAATGCCAGCCGGATGCCACGGCCGTGCGCCAGGACGACCAGCACATCACTTATCGCCAGCTTAATCAGCGCGCCAATCAGTTGGCCCACCGCCTGCTCGAAGAAGGCGTGCGTCCGGATGACCGGGTGGCCATCTGCGCGCGTCGCAGCCTGGAAACCCTGGTCGGCCTGGTGGCGATCCTCAAGGCCGGTGCGGCGTATGTGCCGATCGATCCGGCGCACCCGCAGGAGCGCATCAACTACCTGTTGCAGGATTGCGACCCGGTGCTGGTGCTGGCGCAATCGAGCACGCGCTCGCTGCTGAGCCACACCGAACGGCCGGTGATCGAACTGGACAGCGACCAGTGGCACCGTCGCCCGACGCTCAACCCGAGCGTGGCGGGCCTGACGCCGGCGAACCTGGCCTATGTGATCTACACCTCCGGTTCCACCGGCTTGCCCAAAGGCGTGATGGTCGAGCACCGCACCCTGGAGAACCTGGTGCACTGGCATTGCCAGGCGTTCGATCTGCACGCGGGTGGGCACACTTCCAGTGTCGCCGGGTTCGGTTTCGATGCCATGGCCTGGGAAGTCTGGCCGGCCCTGTGTGTGGGGGCGACGTTGCACCTGCCACCCGCCAAGCAGGGCAGCGAGGACGTCGACGCACTGTTGCGCTGGTGGCTGGCGCAACCGCTGCAAGTGAGCTTCCTGCCGACGCCGGTGGCGGAGTACGCGTTCAGTCAGCAGTTGCAACACCCGACCCTGAAAACCTTGCTGATCGGCGGCGACCGCCTGCGTCAGTTCAGCACGCCGCAGCGCTTCGATGTGGTCAACAACTATGGTCCGACCGAAGCCACGGTGGTCGCGACCTGCGGCCTGATTGAGGCCGGCAAGGCCCTGCACATTGGCAAACCCATCGCCAACACCCAGGTCTATCTGCTCGACGAGCACCTCAAACCGGTGCCGCAGGGTGTGGCCGGTGAGCTGTACGTCGGGGGGGCCGGTGTGGCGCGCGGTTACCTGAACCGTGCGGAACTGACCGCCGAACGCTTTTTGCAGGACCCGTTCAGCCAGGACCCGCAGGCTCGTCTGTATCGCACCGGCGACCTGGCGCGCTGGTTGGAAGACGGCACGCTGGACTACCTGGGGCGCAATGACGACCAGGTGAAGATCCGCGGCGTGCGGATTGAACTGGGTGAAATCGAAACCTGCCTGGCCGAGCACCCGGACGTCAGCGAAACCGTGGTGCTGGCCCGTGACGGGCGCCTGGTGGCGTATTTCACCGAACACCAGGCCCTTGACCGCCAGGCCCTGCGCAGTTGGTTGCAGGCGCAATTGCCGGAGTACATGGTGCCGGCGGCGTATGTGCGCCTGGACAGCCTGCCGCTGACCGCCAACGGCAAGCTCGACCGCAAGGCCCTGCCGGTTCCCGATCAGGATGCCGTGCTCAGTCGCGGTTACGAAGCGCCCCAGGGTGAAGTGGAAATTGCCCTGGCGCAGATCTGGAGCCAAGTGCTCAAGGTCGAGCAAGTCGGGCGTGAGGATCATTTCTTTGAGCTGGGCGGGCACTCGTTGCTGGCGATGCGCTTGATCTCCCAGGTGCGCCTGCACCTCGGGGTGGAGCTGGACCTCGCGGACCTGTTCGCCCATCCGCAACTGACCGCGCTGGCGCAGGTGGTGGCCAAGGCCGGGCGTAGCAGCCTGCCGCCGATTGTACCGGTGTCCCGAGAAGAGTCCTTGCCGCTGTCGTTTGCCCAGCAGCGCCTGTGGTTCCTGGCGCAAATGGAGAATGCCGGGGCGGCTTACAACATGCCGGTCGGCCTGGGCCTGCGCGGCGCGCTGGATATCCTGGCGCTGGAGCGTGCACTGGCGCAAATTGTCAGCCGCCATGAGGTGCTGCGCAGTGTCTTCGTGATGGATAACGATGAGCCGCAACTGCGGATCACACCTGTCGAAGGTTCATTTGTACTGGAACAGGATGACCTGCGCGGGCAGGCCGATGCCGCGCAGCGCTTGCAGGTGTTGACCGAATATGAAGCGTCGACACCGTTCGACCTGGTCAACGGGCCGCTGCTGCGCGCACGCCTGGTACGCATGGGCGACGAGCACTCGGTGTTGTTGCTGACTATGCACCACATTGCCTCTGACGGCTGGTCGATGGGCGTGCTGAGCCGCGAAATGGTGCTGTTGTATGGCGCCTTCAGCCAGGGCCTCGCCGATCCATTGCCACCGCTGACGCTGCAATATGCCGACTTCGCCGTCTGGCAACGCCGCTGGTTGAGTGGCGAGGTGTTGCACAAGCAGAACCTGTATTGGCAGCAAACCCTGGCCGGCGCGCCGGCCATACTGACCCTGCCGACCGACCGGCCACGCCCGGCGCAACAGGATTTCTCCGGCGCGGTGCTGGCGTTGCAACTGGATAAGGCACTGACTCAGGGCCTCAAGGACCTGAGTCAACGACATGGCACCACGTTGTACATGAGCCTGCTGGCGGCATGGGGTGTCTTGTTGGCGCGTTTGTCCGGGCAGGATGAAGTGGTCATCGGCTCGCCGGTGGCCAACCGCAACCAGCTGGAGCTGGAAGGTCTGATCGGCCTGTTCGTCAACACGCTGGCGCTGCGCATCGATACCTCGGGCGAACCGACGGTGCAAACCCTGCTGGCGCGGGTCAAGGCCAGGACGCTCGGTGCGCAGGCGCATCAGGACCTGCCGTTCGAACAAGTGGTCGACATCGTCAAGCCGGTGCGCAGCATGGCCTACAGCCCGGTGTTCCAGGCCATGTTGACCTGGCAGGGCAGTGAAGGCGGCGGTGCACCGGTCGTCGGCGACTTGATCATGGAAGACGGTGGCCAAGTCAATACATCGGCGAAGTTTGATCTGTCCCTGGAGTTAAGCGAAGCCCAGGGCCATATCGTCGGCTCCCTGAGCTATGCCACGGCGTTGTTCGACGAGGCGACCCTCAAGCGTCACCTGGGCTACTTCGAGCGCCTGCTGCACGCGATGGTTGCCGACGATCAAGGCGTGCTGGCCCGCGTGCCCCTGCTGGATGAGCGGGAGCGCCAGCAGCAGTTGGCCGGCCTCAGTGGCCTGCACACGCCGCTCCACCCCGGCACTGTACACAGCCTGTTTGAAGCCCAGGCCATGCGCACCCCCGAGGCGCTGGCGGTGCAGACGGCGGCTGTGACGCTGACTTACCGTCAGCTTAACGAGCAGGCCAACCAGTTGGCCCATCACCTGCGTGAGCTCGGCGTGGTGCCGGATGCCCGCGTGGCGATTTGCGTGGAGCGCAGCGCCGAGCTGATCGTCGGGTTGCTGGCGATTCTCAAGGCCGGAGGCGCCTATGTGCCGATCGACCCGAACTACCCGCTCGAACGCATACATTACATGCTCAAGGACAGCGCCCCGGCGGCGTTACTGGTGCACGGTGCGACCGCGCAACTGGCCGCTGCGGGCGGCCTGCCCGTGGTCGACCTCGACCGTGAGGCGTGGCGCGGGCAAGCGCTGGACAACCCACAGGTGCCCGGGCTGAGCGCGAAACACCTGACCTATGTGATCTATACCTCGGGCTCCACCGGGCAGCCAAAAGGCGTGATGGTCGAACACCAGGGCGTGGTCAACATGCTCCACTGGTACCTCGAAGACGTCGGGCTGGACGCCGACGACGCGGTGTTGCTGCTGACGTCGCACAGCTTCGACCTGACCCAGAAAAATATCTTCGCCAGCCTGGCCGTCGGCGCCACCTTGCATCTGGCCGACAGCCCGTTTGATCCTGCGAGCATCGTGCGCCAGATCGACGCGCAGGCGATCACCCATATCAACCTGGCCCCGAGTGCGTTCTATACGTTGATCGACGCCGATCAACAGCACGTCTTGAGCCGCCTGCGCCGGGTCGTGCTCGGCGGTGAGCCGATCAAACTGTCGCAGTTGGAGAAACTGCGGGCGCCGCGTCCGCACTTCATCAACAGCTATGGCCCGACCGAGTGCAGCGACGTGGTCGCCTGGCACGGCATCAATGCGGATCTTGCCAGCTATGGAGCAGGGGATATTCCGCTCGGCCAGCCGTTGCGCAACCTGACGCTCTACGTGCTGGACGCCTACGGGCAACAGGTGCCTACCGGCAGCGTCGGCGAGTTGTACATCGGTGGCGCGGGCGTGGCACGCGGTTACCTCAATCGCGAGGACCTGACGGCCGAACGTTTCCTCGACGACCCGTTCACCGCTCAAGGACGCATGTACCGCACGGGCGACCTGGCGCGTTACCGTGCGGACGGCACCCTCGACTACCTCGGGCGTAATGATGACCAGGTCAAGATTCGCGGCCTGCGCATTGAACTGGGTGAAATCGAAGCTTTGCTCGCCGCCCATCCCGAGGTGCTTGAAGCGGCCGTACTGGTGCGCGACGAGCGCCTGGTGGCCTACTTCACCGCGCACGTGGCGGGGCAGGCGCCTCAGATCGAGGACCTGCGGACCTACCTGCAAAACGAACTGCCGGAATACATGGTGCCGTCGGCCTATGTTCAGTTGCCTGCACTGCCGCTGAGCCCCAACGGCAAGCTGGATCGCAAGGCGCTGCCGGCGCCGGGGCTCGATGCGGTGGTCAGTGGGGTGTATGAAGCCCCCGAGGGCGACATTGAAACGACGCTGGCGCAGATCTGGCAAGACCTGCTGGGGCTTGAACAGGTCGGTCGCCACGGGCATTTCTTCGAATTGGGCGGGCACTCGCTGCTGGCGATGCGCTTGATTTCCCAAGTGCGCCAGCGCCTGGGGGTGGAGTTGGCCCTGGCCGAGCTGTTTGCCCATCCGCAGTTGGCGGCGTTGGGCCAAGTATTGGCCCAGGCGGCACGCAGCACCTTGCCGGCGATCTTGCCGGTGCCAAGGGACCAGGATTTGCCGCTGTCGTTTGCCCAGCAACGCTTGTGGTTCCTGGCGCAGATGGAAGGTGCCAGTACCGCCTACAACATGCCGATCGCCCTGGGGCTGCGCGGTCAGCTGGATGCCCAGGCGCTGGAGCGCGCACTGACAGCCATCGTGGCGCGCCATGAGGCGCTGCGTAGCCGGTTCGTGCAGCACAACCATGAGCCGCTGGTGCGTATCGAGCCGGCCGATCGGGCGTTCGCGCTGCTGCGCCTGGAGGTGGACAGCGATGCCGACCTGCAGAGGCACGTCAGCCATGAGGCGCTTGAACCCTTCGATCTGGAGCAAGGCCCGCTGATTCGTGCGCGCCTGGTGCGGCGCGCCGACGATCACCATGTGCTGTTGTTGACCATGCACCACATCGTTTCCGATGGTTGGTCGATGGGCGTACTGACCCGTGAGTTGATGGCGCTGTATGAAGCGTTCCGTCTGGGGCAGGCCGACCCGCTGCCGCCGCTGGCCCTGCAATACGGCGATTTTGCCGTGTGGCAACGGCGTTGGTTGAGTGGCGAGGTGCTGCAGCAACAGAGCCAGTACTGGCAGCAGGCGTTGGCGGATGCGCCCGCCTTGCTGTTATTGCCCACCGACCGCCCACGGCCGGCCCGGCAGGACTACAGCGGTGCGACCTTGAGCCTGTTGCTCGATGTCAACCTGACCGCCGGGCTCAAGGCCCTGAGTCAGCGTCATGGCACCACGCTGTACATGACCATGATGGCCGCGTGGGGCGCGTTGCTCTGCCGTCTGTCCGGCCAGGATGAGGTGGTGATCGGCTCGCCGGCGGCCAACCGCATGCGTGCAGAAGTCGAAGGGCTGATCGGCCTGTTCGTCAACACCCTGGCGGTGCGCATAGGGGCCGGCGAAGAGCTGACCGTGGCTGCGCTGCTGGCCCATGCCAAGGACCGCACCCTGGCGGCGCAGGCCCATCAGGACTTGCCGTTCGAACAAGTGGTGGAAGTGCTCAAGCCGGCGCGCAGCCTGGCCCACAGCCCGGTGTTCCAGACCTTGCTGACCTGGCAGAGCAGCGATGCGCCGAGCCTGGTAATGGGTGATCTGCAGTTCGAAGGGCTCGGTGAGGCCGGCAACTTTGCCAAGTTCGACCTGTCCCTGGACCTCGGCGAAATGCAGGGACACATCGCCGGGACCCTGGAGTACGCCACGGCGCTGTTCGACGAGACCACCTTGCAACGTTACCTGGGGTATTTCGAGTGCCTGCTGCAGGCCATGGTTGCCGACGACCAGGCCGTGCTGGCGCATATTCCCTTGATCGATGAAGACGAGCGCGACTACCTGTTGCACGGCCTCAACGACACCCACGTGGCCTATGCGCAGGACAGCACCATTCACCAACTGTTCGAAGCCCAGGTCGAGGCGCATCCGGATGCGATTGCCGTGGCGTTCGAACAGCAGCGCATCAGTTATGCGCAGTTGAACCGTCGGGCCAACCGCCTGGCGCACCACTTGATCGGCCTGGGCATCCGCCCGGATGACCGCGTGGCGATCTGCGCCGAACGCGGCGATGAAGTATTGGTGGGCTTGCTCGGGGTGCTCAAGGCCGGCGGCGCGTATGTGCCGCTGGACCCCAATTACCCGCCGGAGCGTCTGGCCTACATGATCGCCGACAGCGCACCGTCGGCCGTGCTGACCCAGCGCGCGTTGCAGGACCGGCTGCCGCCCCTGGCGATTGCGCAGGTGTTGCTGGACGAGCCACACAGCGGTGCCGAGCACAACCCGCAAGTGCCGGGGCTGACCGCCCGCCACCTGGCGTATGTGATCTACACATCAGGTTCCACCGGCAATCCCAAGGGCGTGATGATCGAACATCGCGGGCTGGTCAACTACAGCCTGGACGCCGCACGCCTGTTCGGCCTGACCGCGCAGGACACGGTGTTGCAGCAGAACACCCTGAACTTCGACCTGTCGGTGGAGGAAATCTTCCCGGCCTGGCTGGCCGGCGCGACCCTGGCGCCAAGCCGTTATGTGTTTGGCACCGAGGCCGCACGCGACCCGGCGATCACGCCGACCTTCCTGCACTTGACGGCGGCGCACTGGCACACCCTGGCCGCCGAATGGCACCACAGCCCGGAGCAGGCGCAGGCGCATTTGCGCCATGTACGGTTGATCAACGTGACCGGTGATGCACTGTCGGCGCAGAAGTTGAAGCTGTGGGACGAGGTCCGCCCGGCCCATACCCGCCTGATCAACACGTATGGCCCGACGGAAGCAACGGTGTCCTGCACCACCGCTTATGTGACCCACACGGGCGACACCACGGGCAATACCACCATCGGTAAACCGATGGCCAACACCCGCATCTACCTGCTCGATAGCCAGCAGCAACCGGTACCGTTCGGGGTGGCGGGAGAGATCTTCATCGGCGGTGACGGTGTGGCACGGGGGTACCTGAACCTCGACCAGATCAGTGCCGAGCGCTTCCTCGCCGACCCGTTCAACGACGCCCCGGGGGCGCGGATGTACAAGACCGGCGACCTGGCGCGCTACCTGGCGGATGGTTCCCTCGAGTACCTGGGCCGCAACGACTTCCAGGTCAAGGTGCGCGGGTTCCGGATTGAGCTGGGCGAGATCGAATCGCGCCTCGGCAACTGTGCCGGGGTCAAGGAAGCGGCGGTGATCGCCCGCGAAGACCGTCCTGGCGAGAAGCGCCTGGTGGCCTACGTGGTGCCGCACGCCGGGGTCAGCTTGACGGCGGCCGGTTTGCGCAGCTACCTGGCGCCGTTGCTGGCCGAATACATGATCCCGTCGGCGTTCGTGAGCCTCGACGCGTTGCCGCTCACGCCCAACCGCAAACTGGACCGCAAAGCCTTGCCGGCGCCGGATCAGTCGGCGGTGGCCAGCCGCGATTACCAGGCTCCCGAGGGGCGCATTGAACGCAGCCTGGCGCTGATCTGGGCACAGGTGCTGCAACTGGAGCAGGTCGGTCGGCATGACAACTTCTTCGAGCTGGGCGGCCATTCGCTGCTGGCGGTCAAGTTGGTCGAGCGCATGCGCCAGGACGACCTGCGGGTCGACGTCGGTGCCTTGTTTACCCACCCGACCCTGGCCGGCCTGGCCAAGGTCGTGGGCAGCCGCCGTGCGCTGGAGGTGCCGGCCAACGGCATCACTGCCGAGTGCCAACGCATTACGCCGTCGATGCTGCCGCTGGCCAGTCTCAACCAGGACGAAATCGACAGCCTTGTCGCCGGCGTGCCGGGCCAATTGGCCAACGTGCAAGATATCTACGGCATGACGCCGTTGCAGGAAGGCATCCTTTATCACCACTTGCTGGCCGATGAGGGCGACCTGTACCTGGAGCAGGCCTCGTTCCATTTCGACAGCCGCGAGCGTCTCGAGGCATTTGCCCAGGCCTTGCAGGGCGTGATTGAGCGCAACGATATCTTGCGTTCCACGATGCGTTGGGAAGGCTTGAGCGAGCCGGTACAGGTGGTGTTGCGTCATGTGCCGTTCGCGCTGGAAGAGATCAGCCTGGAAGGCGAGGAAGAGGCCGGTGCGCAACTGCGTGAGCGTTTCAACCCGCAGCACTTCCGCATGGACCTGCGTGATGCACCGTTGATGCGCCTGGTGTGCGCCTACGATCGGCCGCAGCAACGCTGGGCCGCGTTGCTGATGTTCCATCACATGCTGTTCGATCACGTCGCCATGGACCTCCTGCAATACGAGTTGCAGGCCTTCCTTGCGGGTGAGGAAGCCCGCCTGAGTGCAGCGGTGCCGTATCGCAACTATGTGGCCCAGGCGCGCCTGGGGATGACCGAACAGGAACATGAAGCGTTCTTCGGCGCGATGCTGGCCGATATTGATGAACCGACCCTGCCGTTCGGCCTGCACACGGTGCAAGCCGGTGGCACGCTTGAACTGGCACGACTGCCTGTGGAAGAGGGCCTCGGCCAGCGCCTGCGCAGCGCTGCCCGGCAACTGGGGGTGAGTGCCGCAAGCCTGATGCATGTGGCTTGGGCTCAGGTATTGGCGCATGTCTGCGGCCAGGATGATGTGGTGTTCGGCACCGTACTGATGGGTGGCATGCAGGGCGGTGAACGCGCCCTGGGGCTGTTTATCAACACCTTGCCGTTGCGCATCAGCGTCGGTGCCGAAGGTGCACAGGCCGGGGTCAAGGCCACGCATGCACGCTTGAGCACGTTGCTGAGCCATGAGCATGCCTCCCTGGCGTTGGCGCAGCGTTGCAGCGGCGTGGCCGCGCCGGCACCGCTGTTCAGTGCCTTGCTCAACTACCGTCACAGCGCGGCCACTGCCTCCAGTGAGGACATGGCTGTATGGAGCGGTATCCAGGCCCTGGGCGGTGAAGAACGCAGCAACTATCCGCTGTCGCTGGACATCGATGACTTCGGCCAGGCGTTTGCGCTGACCGTCCAGGTCAGCCCGGACGTCGGTGCGCAGCGTGTGTGTGCGTACATGCACGCTGCGCTGGACAGCCTGGTGGACGCCCTGGAGCGCACGCCGCAGGCGTCGCTGAGCAGCCTGGAAGTGCTGCCGCTGAGCGAGCGACGCCAAGTGTTGCTGGACTTCAACCAGACCCGCACCAGCGATCCGCAGGACCAACTGATCCATGAGCTGTTCGAGCAGCAGGTGCTGCGTAACCCCGACGCGGTTGCGCTGGAGTTCGACGGCCAGTCGCTGAGCTACGCCGAGCTCAATGCCCAGGCCAACCAGTTGGCCCATCATTTGATCGCTCTTGGCGTGCAGCCTGACGAGCGTGTGGCCATCGCCCTGGAACGCGGTACGCAGATGATCGTGGCATTGCTCGCGAGCCTGAAGGCCGGCGCCGCGTATGTGCCGCTCGACCCGGCCTACCCGGCGCAGCGCCTGGCGTTCATGCTGGCCGACAGCGCACCGCGTGTGTTGCTCAGCGAGTACGCGGTGCTGCCGTTGCTCGGTGCACTGCCGGAAGGCTTGCAGGTGGTGACCTTGAACAGTGCGCTGCAACCGTGGCGTGAGTTGAGCGAGCACAACCCGTCGGCGGCTGAGCTGGGGCTTGGCGGCGAACATCTGGCCTACGTGCTCTACACCTCCGGGTCCACGGGGACGCCCAAAGGCGTGATGATCGAGCACGCCGGGTTGTGCAACGAGATCCGCGTCATCAGCGGCTTGACCGGCCTGACGGCGGGCGATCGTGCGCTGCAATTTGCGACCATCAACTTCGATGCGTCCATCGAGGAGATTTTCGGTGCGCTGACCTGTGGTGCCACCCTGGTGGTGCGCAGTGCCGCCTGGTTGACCGATGCCGCTCAGTTCTGGGCACTGGCGGCGCAGGCGCGCTTGTCGGTGATCAGCCTGCCGACGCGCTTCTGGCAGGGCCTGGCGGACGATCATGCGAGTGTCATTCCGGCCTCGGTACGGGTGATCGTGGTCGGTGGTGAAGAGCTGAGCCCGGAAGCGGTGCAGCACTGGTTCCTGCGCAGTGGGCACACGCCACGTTTGCTCAATACCTACGGCCCGACTGAAGCCACGATTATCGCCACCGCCAACGAGGTGTGCGCGGCCAACCCGCATCCGCGCGCAATCGGGCGTCCGATCGCCAACACCCGGGTGTATGTGTTGGATGCCCATGGGCATCCGACCGGGTTGGGGGTGGCCGGCGAGATTCATATCGCCGGTGCCGGTATCGCCCGGGGTTATCTCAACCAGCCGCAACTGAGCAGCGAGCGCTTCCTGGCCGACCCGTTCAGCGAGGTACCGGGGCGCCTGTATAAAACCGGCGATCTGGGCCGCTGGCTGCCGGACGGCACCCTGGAATACCTGGGCCGTAACGACGACCAAGTGAAAATCCGCGGCTTCCGCATCGAGCTGGGTGAAGTCGAGAGCGCGCTGCTGGCCTGTGAAGGGGTGCGCGCGGCGGTGGTCATGGCGCGTGACGACAGCGAAGGGCAGGTCAGCGGCAAACAGCTGGTCGCCTACCTGTGCGGTACGCCGGGTTCGGTCGAGCAGTTGCGCGAAGAGCTGCTGACCCACCTGCCGCAGTACATGCTGCCCAGTGCCTATGTACAACTGGACAGCCTGCCGGTGACGCCGAACGGCAAGCTGGACCGCAAGGCCCTGCCTGCACCTGAGCAGGTGATGCTCAGCCGCGACTATGAGGCACCGGCCGATGCGCTGGAAGAACGCTTGGCGGCCCAATGGGCGTTGGCGTTGAAACTGCCACGGGTTGGGCGTCACGACAGTTTCTTTGAAATGGGTGGGCATTCCCTGCTGGCTATCCGTCTGGTCAGCCTGTTGGCTCAGGTCGAGGTCCAGGTGACGCTGGCGGAGTTGTTCCAGCATGCCAGCGTCGCGTCGATGGCTGCGCTGTTGCGCTTGCGCACCGAGGTACCGGTGGCGGAGCAAGGGCTTGTCACCGTGCGTGCCGAGGGGACGCAGGCACCGTTGTTCCTGGTGCATGAGTTCAGTGGCTTGAACGTGTATTTCCCAGCGCTGGGCCAGCATCTGGATGCTGATATTCCGGTGTACGGGCTCGAGGGCGTGGCCTGGGGCGAGCCGCAATTGCGCACCCTGGAATGCCTGGCGGCGCGGCATATCGACTTGATGCGCAGGGTTCAGCCGCACGGCCCGTACCGCCTGGCCGGCTGGTCGTTCGGTGGGGTATTGGCGTACGAAATCGCCGCGCAGTTGATCGGTATGGATGAGGAGGTCGCGTTCCTCGGCCTGCTCGATACCCACGTGCCGCGCCTGGTGGATCAGGGCAGGGCACGCTGGTCGGTGGCCCATGCCCACCAGTTGCACCTGCTGGAACAATGCCGCGCCTACTGCCAGGCCCAGATGCCGGTGGACGGTCACGCACTGGCGAGCCTGGAGCAACTGGAGTCCGAAGCCGAGCACATGGCCTTTGATGAGCTGTGGCAGCGCGTCCGTGACGCCGGTTGGCTGCAGCCGCAGTTGGCGGCGCTGTCGCGTGAAGCGCTGTGGGCCTACCTGGACCGTGAGGTTGCCCACGGCCATGCACAGGCGCATTACAGCCTGTTCCCATTGAACCTCCCGGTGCATCTGTTTACCGCCGAACAGCGCATGGACGAGGCCTCGCGCAGCAGCGAAAGCCTGGGCTGGGAGCAGATCGTGCCGGCCGCGTTGCTGCACCGCATCGATGTGCCGGGCGATCACCAGAGCATGATGCAGGCGCCGCATATCGCGGCGTTGGGCAAGGCCATCGGTACGGCGCTGAACGCTACACCGCCGGCGCCGACGCAGGCGGGGTATCAGCCGGTGTTGACGATCCAGAGCGGGCAGGCGGGGCGAGCACCGATCTTCTGTATTCCCGGCGCCGGCGACAGTGTCACCGGGTTTATCGGCCTGACCGATGCGTTCGGACCGGGCTGGCCGATCCATGGCCTGCAGCCTCGTGGGCTGGACGCCAAGGCGGTGCCGCATAGCCGCGTGGAATCGGCGGCGCGCGCCTATCTGGTGGCGCTGGAGCAGCACTGCCCAAGCGGGCCGGTGCATCTGCTCGGGCATTCCTTCGGCGGCTGGGTGGCGTTCGAGATGGCCCTGCGCCTGCAGGCCCAGGGGCGTGAAGTGCTGTCCTTGAGCCTGATCGACAGTGAGGCCCCTGGCGGCACGGGTGTGGCGGGCCAGCCCTACACGGCGACCGGCGTATTGCAGCGCTTGATTGAAACCATGCAACTGGCGGCCGGCAAGCCTTTCGGGATTGATCCGCAGGTGTTTGCCGGCCTGGATGAAGCCGCCCAGTGGGTCGCGTTGCACCGTGCCATGGTGCAGGTCGGCATGCTTTCCGCGCGTTCGACGCCTGATGTGATGTTCGGGCCGGCGCGGGCTTTCGGTGCCGCGCTGCGCACGGTTTACCAGCCACGCCAGCGCTACAACGGCCAGGTCCGCCTGGTGCTGGCCGATGATCCGAGCCTGGATGCAGAGGGCAATCAGCGTGAGCAGGCCGGCATGATCGAGGGCTGGAGCCGGTTCACCGATCACCTGGAAACCTGGTACGGCCCAGGTAACCATTTCACCCTGCTCAAGGCGCCGCATGTCTACAGCCTGGCGTCCTGGTGGCATGACGGGCTGGCCGTATCGGTCGGCAAGGTGACCTCATGAGGTGTGACAGAGGGGGAGTCGGCACGGGCGCTTGCGCCCTAACCTGAAGCGAACATTCACGCAATTTAGTGCGAACCCGGCCACCGGTCGGGTCTACCTTTCAACGTATTAGTGGTCATCTATGGAAAAGTCGAAGTTTCGCAAGGTTTTTTGGGGCGTGGGGCTGGCGGTCGTGGCTGGGATGATTGTCTATTCGGTGCAATCACCCGCCGAGCCACCCGAATATCTGACCGCCAAGGTCGAGCGCGGCGAGATCGAAAACTCAGTGCTGGCCACCGGGATTTTGCAGGGGGTCAAGCAGGTCGATGTCGGTGCGCAAGTCTCCGGCCAGTTGAAGTCACTGAAGGTCAAGCTTGGCGATAAGGTCAAGAAGGGCGAGTGGTTGGCGGAAATCGACCCCTTGGTGCTGCAGAACACCCTGCGCCAGGCCCAGGTCAATGAAGAAAATCTGGAGGCCCAGCGCAAGGCGACGGCGGCGCAGGTTGCCCAGACCAAATCGGTCTGGGAGCGTTACACCCAACTGCAATCGGACGCGGCCATTTCCCGGCAGGATTTCGAGACCGCCGAATCCAACTATCTGGTACAGAGCGCCAATCTGGTCGCCCTGGATGCCCAACTGAAAAATGCGCGTATCCAGATCGACACCGCCAAGGTCAACCTGGGCTACACCCGTATCGTCGCGCCGATTGACGGTGATGTGGTCGGCATCGTCACCCAGGAAGGCCAGACCGTGATCGCCGAGCAACTGGCGCCGGTGCTGCTGAAACTGGCCGATCTGGACACCATGACCATCAAGGCCCAGGTGTCGGAAGCCGATGTGATTCATATCCGGCCGGGCCAGGAGGTGTACTTCACCATCCTGGGCGAAGCCGACAAACGCTACTACGCCAAACTGCGCGGCACCGAACCCGCACCGCAGAACTACCTGGACACCCAGGCCGCGGGCACCCCCAAGCAGAACACGGCGGTGTTCTACAACGCCTTGTTCGATGTGCCCAACCCGGAACATCGCCTGCGTATTTCGATGACCGCCCAAGTGCGCATCGTGCGTGACATTGCCAAGGATGTGCTGATGGTGCCGGTGGCGGCACTGGGCAAGCGCAATGGGGACGGTTCGTACGTGGTGCGGGTGATCGACGAGACCGGTCACGCCCAGGAGCGCAACGTGCAGGTGGGGATCAATAACAACGTCAAGGCACAGATCAAGGATGGCCTGGCAGAAGGCGACAAAGTCGTCATCGGTGATCCTGCGCCTGCCGTGGCGGGGGTCTGACAATGACTCAAGCCTTGTTGGAGCTCAAAGGCATCAGCCGCAGTTTTGTGGCCGGTGAGAAGGCCTTCATGGCCCTCAAGAATGTCAACTTGACGATCAACGCCGGGGAAATGGTGGCAATCACCGGCGCCTCGGGGTCGGGCAAGTCGACATTGATGAATATCCTGGGTTGCCTGGACTACGCCACTGAGGGCAGCTACACCATCAACGGCCGTGAAACCCGCGACCTGGAAGACCATGAACTGGCGGAACTGCGCCGTGATCACTTCGGTTTCATCTTCCAGCGTTACCACCTGCTGCCGCACTTGAGCGCCATGCACAACGTCGAGATGCCGTCGATCTACGCCGGCGTCACGGAAGCCCAGCGCCACAGCCGTGCCAAGGAACTGCTGGCGCGCCTGGGCCTGGCCAATCACCTGGTCAACCGTCCCAGCCAGTTGTCCGGTGGCCAGCAGCAACGGGTGAGTATTGCGCGGGCCTTGATGAACGGCGGTGAGGTGATTCTGGCCGACGAACCGACCGGCGCCCTCGACACCGCCAGCGGCAAGGAAGTGATGAACATCTTGCTGGAGCTGCACGCGGCGGGGCACACGGTGATTATCGTGACCCACGATGCGAAGGTCGCGGCGAATGCCGAACGTATCATCGAGATGCGCGACGGCGAGGTCCTCAGTGACCGGGCCAATGAACGCGTCGGGATGGAGGCGGCAGCGCCGGCGGCCACCCAGCTCAAGGCCAGCCCGGGGCGGCGCCTGGTGGCGAGCCTGGGGCTGTTCAAGGAAGCCTTCGTGATGGCCTGGATCGCGTTGATTTCGCACCGCATGCGCACGTTGTTGACCATGCTGGGGATCGTGATCGGCATCACCTCGGTGGTGTCGATCGTGGCGATCGGCGAAGGGGCCAAACGTTACGTCCTCAGTGATATCCAGGCGATCGGCAGCAACACCATCGATATCTACCCGGGCACCGACTTTGGTGACAGCCACGCCTCGGCCATCCAGACCCTGGTGCTGTCCGATGTGACCGCGCTCAGCCAGTTGCATTACATCGACAGCGCAACCCCCAACGCCGGGCGCAACCTGCTGCTGCGCTTTGGCAATATCGATGTGGATGCCACGGTCAACGGCGTGAGTGCCAGCTCGTTCCAGGTGCGTGGGATCAAGATCGCCGAAGGCATCACCTTCAGCCAGGAGGATGACACTCGCCAGGCTCAGGTCGTGGTAATTGACCACAATACCCGCAACCGTTTGTTCGGCCCGAATGTCGAGGCACTGGGCCAGATCATCCTGGTGGGGAACTTGCCGTGCACGGTGATCGGGGTGGCGGCGGAGAATAAAAACATCTTCAACACCAGCAAGGCCCTGAATGTCTGGGTGCCGTACGAAACCGCGGCCGGCCGCCTGTTGGGCCAGCGTTACCTGGATAGCATCACGGTGCGGATCAAGGACGGGCAGCCGAGCAAGGTGGTGGAAGCCAACGTGGTCAAACTGCTGGAACAGCGCCACGGCACCAAGGACTTCTTCACCTACAACCTCGACAGCATCATGCAGACGGTGCAAAAGACCAGTCAGTCGCTGGCGTTGCTGCTGTCGCTGATCGCCTTGATTTCCCTGGTCGTGGGCGGCATCGGTGTGATGAATATCATGCTGGTGTCGGTGACCGAGCGCACACGGGAAATCGGCATCCGCATGGCGGTGGGGGCGCGTCAGTCGGATATTCGCCAACAGTTCCTGGTGGAAGCGGTGATGGTCTGCCTGATCGGCGGAGTCATCGGTATCTCGTTGTCGTTCGGCATCGGCTTTGTGTTTTCCCTGCTGATCAAGGAATGGCAGATGGTGTTTTCCCTGGAGTCGATTGTCACTGCGTTCGTGTGTTCAAGCCTGATTGGCATCATCTTCGGCTTTGTACCGGCCCGCAATGCGGCGCGACTGGACCCGATCGAAGCCCTCGCACGGGACTGAGGCACCCGTTAAAAAGCCCGCCACCGGTGACGGTTGGCGGGCTTTTTTTGCGGCCGGTGGTCAGGCCGACTGACTAACGCTGTGCAAGCGGTGCGCGGTGGCGGTGCTGACGGCGTCTTCGAAGCGCTCGAGCACGTTGCCTACCTGGGCTTCGGTGATGGTCAGGGCGGGAAGGAATCGCAGGACGGACCCGTGACGACCGCCGGTTTCGATAATCAGGCCGTTATCGAAACAATTGAGCTTGATCGCCCGTGCCAGGGTGCCATCACCCAGGCCCGCCCGGCCGTCCACGCGTGACTTGGTGACCTCGACCCCGATCATCAGGCCACGACCGCGTACATCGGCGATCGGGTCATATCGCCCGGCGATCTCCTGCAGGCCGGCCAGCAGTTGCGCGCCACGTGCCGTGGCATTTTCAACCAGGTTGGCCTGGCGGATATGGCGCATGGTGGCACGCCCGGCGACCATGGCGATCTGATTGCCGCGGAAGGTGCCGGCGTGCATGCCCGGGCCCCAGGTGTCGAGGTGTTCGGCGTAGACAATCACCGACAGCGGGTAGCCGCCGCCGATCGCCTTGGACAGCACCAGGATGTCGGGCACGATACCGGCATGTTCGATGGCAAAGGTGCTGCCGGTACGGCCCAGGCCGGTCTGCACTTCGTCGATGATCAGCACAATGCCCAACTCGCGGGTGATCTCGCGTAACCCACGCAGCCACTGGGCCGAGGCGGGAATACAGCCACCTTCACCTTGCACCACTTCGACGAGCACGGCGGCGGGGCGGGTGACGCCACCTTCCGGGTCGCAAAGTACGGTGCGGATGTAGTCGATTGACAGTTGGTCCGTCTGCTCGCCATCGGTGCCGAACGGGCAGCGGAAGCGATACGGGAAAGGCAGGAAGTGGGTGTTTTGCGCGGTGACGCTGGGGATGTTTTTGGGGTTGAGATTGCCCATGGCCGACAGGGCACCGGCGGTCATACCGTGATAGCCGCCGTGAAAGGCCATCAGCGCCGAGCGTTTGGTGTAATGGCGCGCCAGTTTGATCGCCGCTTCCACCGCATCCGAGCCGCTGGGGCCGCAGAACAGAATCTTGCTGGAGTCACGCATGGCGGCCGGCAATTGGGAAAACAGTTCCTGTACAAACGCCTGCTTGGCGGGTGTGGCGAGGTCCAGGGCCTGTTGCAGTTGGTCGGTGCCGAGGAAATCCAGCACCGCTTCTTTGACGACGGGCGGATTATGCCCCAGGGCCAGGGTTCCGGCGTTGGCCAGGCAGTCGAGGTATTCCTTGCCTTGGGCATCCTTGACCCACACGCCTTTGCCGCTGACAAACAGGCGCTGGAACGTGGCGGCATAGGTGCGTGCATTCGATTCGACTTTCTTCAGATAACTTAGCTCTTCCATAATCATGCACTCATCGGCTGCGGCAAAGCGCAGCGCTGGATAGTTGATGGAACAAGAGACGGCGTGTCGTTAATAACGAGCGTTATTCAAGGCAGTAAACGGTGGACCGGTTATATGACCGTATGACGTTTGTTGCTGGAAAATAAACGCAGCCGTAAAGTTAGCCGAACAGCCTGTAAAGTGAGCACTGTCAAGTTAACTTATGACCCGGTTTAGTTTGAAGGAAGGCGGCAACGGCCGCTATCGGTTCAGGCGCGGGATGTCCCCGGAATCTCTGTCAATCAGGTGACAATAAGAGTAATAACCCGCGCCTGCGCTTGAACCGTGAAAGTTGTGCGTGGTTGCACGAAGAAAGTGTCAGTGATTCTGCTGTTAAATGAATAAACAGGGTGTTTTTTATTGCAGGCGTGTCACCGTCGGGTTACCGGGATTGGCATGCATCCAACGGATCAGCGAATGGCGCCCGCTGATGCCCATCTTGATCACCGCGCGTTTCAAGTAGCTTTCCACGGTATTGACTTTGAGCTCCAGCGCTTCAGCCAGCTCAGGCGCGGTACGCCCCGCCAGCAGGCCGGCGCAGATTTCCTTTTCGCGGTTGGACAGCCTCAAGCCAGATTGCACCAGGCGAGCCTCAAAACGCTGGCGCAGGGAATCCATGTCCCGGTTTTGTGGGACAAGCCCATCAACGGCGATATTTTTGTCCGGCATGCCTTGAGAATTTATCGCATTAATGTGCTTCTCTACCAACGCCAGCAGGAGCAAGGAGAAATCCTTGAGGATTATCTGCTCCTGCATCGAGAAGTCATCGATGTGTTCGCGGTAGAACGAAATTATATAAAAGTATTCTTTTTTCCGGGATTTGAGATGCAGCTGGGAACTGAAGGGAATGGGCGTCAACGCCGGTTTTGAAGACGCGCCGGCCGACGCTGAAAAGCTCGCCACGGATTGCGCGAGGACGGGCTTTGCTACCTGTAGGGCGGTCGGTGATTCAGGTGTTCTGGGTTGAGCGGACTTGATCAACGAAGACATGTGCTCCGGGCTCAGGATCTCCGCGCCGGCCCCGGTGGGCTCTACGCGCGCGCCGTCAGCGCCATCGATGCGCACATGGGTGATGTGCGTGGCATCCACGGGCACCTTGGTGAGTACCAGATCATGCAGAAATCGCGAGAAGTGGCGGCTGCCCGTACTGGCGATGACTTTACCGATGAGAGGAAACAGTGTTTGAGCGTTCATTATTTCACCGTCATGTTTCGGTTGATGACTGTCACAGCGGTTGGGTCGGTTGAAGCGCAAGCCTCACGGGGTAAAGCGGCAAGAAAGCCCGAGCTTTGGTTGCATGTTTTTAAACGGTGACCTAGCATCATTTTTGAATGATGGCTTAATGATATTATTTGGCGTTGCACGTTTTCATCCCTGCATCAGCCGCTGTGTGCCCATCACTCCGGACAGCAGGCCGATCCCCAGCAGAAATACACTGGGGGCCTTGGCCATGACTTTCTGGGCCACCGCGAAGGACAGCATCTGGCGCGAGATGGCGCCATAGATCAGCAGGATGGTGATATCGATCACCCCCCAGATCAGGGCGAGGATCAGTCCCTGTTTAATGAAGTCGCCATTGGGTTCGATGAACCCAGGCAGGAAAGCGAGGAAAAACAGGATGTCTTTCGGGTTGGACAACCCCACTTTCAGGGCGCGCCAGAAAAAATGACGCTGGCTTTTTTGCACCGTGGCAACGCTGTCCGAACTGGCCAGGAGGCTGGACACCCCCAACCAGGCCAGATACAGCCCGCCGACCACTTGGCCCCAGTTCAGCAGCACCGGGCTCACATCCAGCGCGGTATAGATGAGCGTCAGGGTGATCAGCAGCAAGAGTTGGGCGGACACCACGCCGCCTGTGATCGTGGCCGCAGGCCAGGCTTGCCTGGCATCGGAGATGACCAGGGCCACCACCGGACCGGGCGAGGCAATCAGGAAAAACACGGCCAGGGCAAAGGTCAGGTGCAGCATGCTCATAGGGTGGTTACCAGGTCCAGGACACGTTGGTTTTTGCCCAGGCGTTGCGCGTAGTAGCGATAGCCGGCGACCGCGAATGTGCGTTGGATCCAGCGATCGCGGCCATCCAGGCCAGCTGAGAACGCACTGCGGGCATGCGCGGTTTTACGGTTGTCGATGATCAACAGGTCACCGGCCTTGAGGTGCACCGGGTGGGCGACTTCCCAGGCGGCCTTGCGCAGGAGTTCGAGCTTGAGTTGCGCGTGTTTGCTGCTGGCCACCATGAATTGAGGGTCAAAGCGGAAATAGGGGGACTCGGGGTCACCGTATAGAACCGTTTGTTTTTGGTTTATATCAATGCGGCAGTTTTTTTCTGTGGCGCAGTAGTCCGACAGAAAGTTGTATTTTTCTTCATGGAAATAATTCAGGTCATGCGGGGTAATAATGTCGCGAATGCCATCGATGGAGCTGATGAAGGTCGCGGCCTCGGCGCCGGGGTCCTGGCGCAGGCAGAAAAGCACCAGATAATCCGGAGACACGGCATGAAAGGCATTTTCGGTATGCAGTTCCAACTCACAATCGTAGCTGTCCGAGTTGGCACCCTTGGAGTACTTTTTATGCGGGAAAAAGTTATTGATGATATCGCCGTTGGATTCCTGGATATAACCAATTGGGTCGCCCAGCATGGCCGTGGCTTTCAGAATGATCTGCTCACTGATCGTGCACTCTTTTTGCAGGCTGGCGCGGTCGCTCGGTGTTGGCGGAATTGTGCCGATGGGCAGGTCTTTTAAATGCAGGAAGCCTTTTTTATTACCAAATAAACGAAAATTCAATATATCGGATTCGGTCGCCTGGTCGAGTTTCGCTTGCTGGATACTGGAAGACAGGAGTTGATTGAAATTAGGCATGGTGAAGGATCTGCTGTGTGTTTAAAAACTATTAAAGGCCGCAGAGGTTAGGCGCATGCCAAGCATGATTGGATTTTTTATAGGGTTCGGTTGCGCTTGAAATGACTAATAAGTCTGTCGCTTATTTGTACGGTTGATTATTTGTCAATCGCACGGTATTTAAAAACGGAAAAAAATGATGGGTAAGGATGAGTATGAATCATGATGCGCTTGATCAGGGCGCGCGCCGGCTGCCGCCGCTCTACGCATTGCGGGCCTTCGAATTGGCTGCGCGTTTCAGTTCTTTTACCCAGGCTGCCGACACCCTCTTTATCACCCAAAGCGCCGTAAGCCGGCACGTCAAGGCCTTGGAGGAGCATTTTGGCTGCGCATTGTTCGAGCGCAAAGGGCCGAAAATTTTCCTCACCCAGACCGGACGATTGTTGGCTCAAGAATTGAAAGTCGGCTTTCGCCTGATCGAAAATGCCTGCACCGTCACCAGCCGCAAGGAGAAAACCCTGAGGGTCAAGGCGCCTTCCACCTTGACAATGCGCTGGTTGCTGCATGTGCTGGATGAGTTCAATGCCGTGAACGGTATAGAGCAGGCGCAATTGTCCAGCGAGTGGATGGACGTCGATTTCGTCAACTTCGATGTCGAGCCGTTCGACTGTGCCGTGTTGTTGGGCAACGGGCGTTTTTCCGATGACCTTGAGTTTATCAAGCTGTTTGATGAATGGCTGATACCGGTCTGCTCGCCGAGCCTGCTGGAGCAACACAACCTGAGCGGTGAGGGGATATTCTCCGCGGAATTGATCCACCCGTCCCGGGACCGGCGCGATTGGCAACGCTGGCTGGAGCGTGTGGGCTTGATGTCGGCGGTTTCCTGGCAGAAAGGCAAAATTTTCGACACCCTGGAGCTGGGTATCTCCGCCGCGATCCAGGGGCGCGGCGTTTCCATCGGTGACCTGGCGCTGGTCGGTGACGAATTGGTCAAGGGCTCACTGGTACTGCCCTACAACAAGGCGGTCAGTACCGGTGACAGCTACTATCTGGTATGGCCCGCACGCAGCAATCACAACGCCGCGCTGGAGAGCTTCAAGCGTTATTTGCTGGAAACCGTGCCGGTGATAGACGAGCGTGGGTTGGAATTCTTGAGTTGACGCAGCCCTGGCAACGTCAGGTTCGAAAGCGTCCCACCAGCGTGCTCAACCCCGCGGCCAGCGTTGCTAGCGCCTGGCTGGCTGCGCGGGTCTGCAAGGCGCCTGCCGCAGACTGCGCCGACAGGTCGCGGATCGCCAGCAAATTGCTGTCCACCTCACGGGCAACCTGAGCCTGCTCTTCGGCTGCACTGGCAATCACCAGGTTGCGCTCATTGAT
The DNA here is from genome assembly GCF_050312585.1 of Pseudomonas sp. R19M. Classification (NCBI taxonomy): domain Bacteria; kingdom Pseudomonadati; phylum Pseudomonadota; class Gammaproteobacteria; order Pseudomonadales; family Pseudomonadaceae; genus Pseudomonas; species Pseudomonas sp. R19M. The sequence goes on along the minus strand of NZ_JBNPJV010000100.1, from coordinate 109,479 downwards.
CTGGCTGATGGCCGCGAAAATATCTTCCAGCACGGCCCCCGACGCCTGGGTGATACCCAGTGTGTCTTGCGCCCGCGCCGTGCTGCTGCGCATCGACCCCACCGCCTGTTCGGCCGTGCTTTGCACGTTCGCAATCATCTGTTCGATCTCGCGGGTCGATGTCTGGGTACGGTAGGCGAGGGTGCGCACCTCGTCGGCCACGACGGCAAACCCCCGGCCTGCTTCACCTGCGCGGGCCGCTTCGATGGCCGCATTGAGGGCCAGCAGGTTGGTCTGCTCCGACACCGAGCGGATCACGTCCAATACCTTGCCGATGTTGCGCACTTCATCGGCGAGGTGCTGGATATGCGTTGCGCTGCCCTGAATCTCGGTGGCCATCGATTGAGTGCCGCTGATGTTCTCGCGCACTTGCTGGCGGCTTCTTTCCGACAGCGTATGGGAGGCGGTGGCCGCTTGCGAGGTAGACACTGCGTTGCGCGCCACTTCTTCGACCGCGCTGGTCATCTGGTTGACGGCTGTCGCTGCCTGTTCCAGTTGCATGTCCTGCTGTTGCAGGCCACGGTTGCTTTCTTCGGTGACGGCATTGAGTTGTTCAGCGGCTGAGGCCAACTGCGTGGCGGAGTCAGCGATCTGGATCAGTGTTTCGCGCTGGCGGGTCTGCATGCGTTGGAGTTCAACGAACAACTCGCCGATTTCGTTGCGACCAGGCGAGACGACCTCACAGGTCAAGTCGCCCCCGGCAATACGTTTGAAGTGCTCGCCGGCCTCGCGCAATGGCCGCAGGACCCTGCCGGCAATGAATGTCCAGCAGACGAGCGCGAGTGCCAGGGTCGCCAGGGTCAGGGCGATAGCCAGCGTTTGCGCGGTCTTCAGCCGCGCAGCCGCTTGCGTGTTGATCTCTTGGGCGCGGGCATTCAAAGCGTCGACCAGCTTCACGCGGATTTCCTGCAGCTTGGTCATGCTATTGCCGGCAGCGATATTGACCTGGAAATACTGATCGGCCGAATGCGCACGAGTGGCGGCGCGCTGGCCGGCGATGGCCGTACCGTATTCGGCGAATGCCTCTTTGAGAGTGTCGGCGAGCGCTTTCAGCGCCGGCTCACGCAAGTCTGTGGTCGAGGCATCGAGCTTGGCGATGGCCTCGCTCCAGATAGCCTCGCTGCGAACCAGCCGTGCCTGCGACTCATCAAAGCGTGCGCCGACGGTCTCGATAAACGCCGAGGACACATTGGCGCTGGTGCGAATGGCCAGTAGCAATGCGTTGTTGATCCCGTCGATTTGGCGTGAAGTGCGCCCCAACTCGTCAATCTGGTCGTGACTGCGTTCGGCCGACCACCAACCGTTCAGGGCCGAGAACAGCAGTGCAATGACGAACAGCAGGAGCACCCCGAACATACCGGTGCGAATTTTCAGATGGGCGAGCATGAGGCCACTCCGTGAACGACTGGATAATAGTGACCGAGCTATCCGCCGCCGCTTCAGGAACTTAAGCGGCAAAAGTGGGAACTCGTTCGATTACCGGACGTTAAATGCGGCGCGGGTTGAGGCTTATGGATGAGCGGGGTAATCAGTGTATCCGCGCTGGTCGCCACCAAAGAAGGTACTGGGGTCTGACGCATTGAGCGCCAGTCCCTCACGGATGCGCCGTGGCAAGTCAGGGTTGGCCAGGAACGGCCTTCCGAAGGCAATGATGTCAGCGCGGTTGGCGGCCAGGGCATGTTCTGCGGTTTTCGGATCGTAACCACCGGCCACCATCAGCACGCCTTTCCATTGCGTACGAAGTTGGCCGATGATTGCGTCCCAGCGCGGATCGAAATGCTCGTCCTTGACGGTGCCGACCACGGCAGGTTCCACAAGGTGCAGGTAGGCCAGGGGCCAGCGGTTCAGGGCGCTGACGATATGGCCGAATGTGGCTTCGGGAGTCGCATCGCCCATGCCCATGAAGCGGCCCATCGGTGTCAGCCGTACACCTACGCGCTCCGCCCCGACCTCATCGGCAACCGCCTCGACGACTTGCAACAACAGGCGCGCGCGATTTTCCACACTGCCGCCGTAGACGTCCTCACGCTGGTTGCTGTTGCTATTGATGAACTGGTCGAGCAGATAACCGTTGCCCGCGTGGATTTCAATGCCGTCCATCCCGGCTTTCAAGGCGTTGCGCGCGGCGCGACGGTAATCCTCGATGATCTGCACAATCTCCGCAGTTTCCAGGGCACGTGGTACGGGTACATCCCCCCAGACGCCGTTGCCATTGTCATCGACGATAAATGTCTTGCCTGGCACCGGCAGTGCGCTGGGGGCAACCGGCAGGGCGTTATCGGGTTGGAAGCTGGGGTGAGAAACTCGCCCGACATGCCACAGTTGCATGAAGATCAGTCCCCCGGCTTCGTGCACCTGTGTACTCACCTGGCGCCAGCCTTGCACCTGTTCATCACTGTAAATCCCCGGGGTCCAGGCGTAGCCCTGGCCTTGACGGGAAATCTGCGTGGCTTCGGTGATGATCAAGGCGGCACTGGCGCGTTGCCGGTAATACTCGGCGTTCAGGGCGGTCGGAAGATCGCCCGGCTGGCCGGCTCGGGAGCGGGTCAGAGGGGCCATGGCCACACGATGAGCCAGTGTGTAGGGGCCAACGGCGATAGGTTGAAACAGGTGCTGAGTCATGGGTAGTTCCTTTGCGTCAAACGCAATGCGTTGAAGGGGGCTTGGGGCTATGCCTGTTGCACTGAGCGGGTCAGGGGCAGGTTCAGCCAGCGGCGGCCGGTGGCGTTCGCGACGGCGTTGCCGATGGCGGCGGCCATGGGGCCCTGGACGATCTCGGCCGCGCCAAGAAAGGGTTGCCCGGGCTGATCGAGCAAATGTACGTCGACCTGCTTGGGTAACTGAGGAAAGCGCAGGATCGGGTAACCGCTCCAGTCGTAGCTGCGGACTCCGCCCGGGTCGTAGCCGACTTTTTCATACAAGGTCCAGCTGGCGGACTGCACGATGCCTCCCTCCACCTGGTTGCGCAGGCCATCGGGGTTGACGATTTGCCCCACGTCCACGGCGGTTATCACTTGGTCGAGCTGAATCTCGCCGGTTTGCGGATGCACGTGCAAACGCACGGCGAGTGCGCAGTAGCCCATGATGTTCTTGTAGCGGGCAAACGCGAAGCCAATGCCGGAGCCCGGTTGATTGCCTTTATGCGGCCAGCCGCTGGCATCCCGGACGCGCTCGACTACCGCACGGGCTCGCGGGTCTGCCAGATGGGCAAGGCGCAAGGCAACCGGATCGGTGCCGGCCTGGATGGCCAGTTCATCGATGCAGGCTTCGATGGCGAAGATATTGATGTGGGCCCCCAGCGAACGCATGGCGGATGTGCGAAACGGCATTGTGGTCACGAAGTTCATGTCGATGCGCGTAGAGGCCAGGGTGTACAGCGGCACCGCATTCCGATCGCCATCCCCTTCGGGCTGGGCGATTGGAACCGACGGCGCGGAGACGAACGGACGGGCCAACAGCCGAGCGGGGATCAGTCTGCCGGCATTTACGATGCGTTCGTTGTGTGGCGTGGTCCACAGCTCATAGGCCCAGTCCTGCAATTTGCCCTGTGCATCGAGGGTGGCCCGGACCTCGGTGAGCATGGCACTGCTGTAGGGCTCCCAGAGGTTTTCCTGCTCGCGCATCCATTGCACACGCACGGGCGTGCCGGCGACGCGCATTGCAATCAGCGCGGCGTCGGCTGCCGCGTCGTCCGCGCCATTGTGGCCGTAACAGCCGGCCCCCTCGACATGGATGCAGCGCACCTGCGCCGGTGTCAGCCCCAGCATCTCGGCGATCCCGGTGCGAAGAGGGTAGACACCTTGCGTGTGGGTCCACACGGTGAGCATGCCGTCCTTGAACCAGGCCACGGCGCAGGACGGGCCAATGGACCCGTGCATGAGGTACTGCTTGGTGACGCGCGCGTGATAACTCGCGCCGGCTACGGCGGCCGGGTTACCTTCATGGCTGATGGGATAGCGATGGGCGGGCAGGCGGGTCAACAACGAGTGGATGTCATCCGCGTCGGGAATCGCCTCTGCACCGCTCCAGCGGGCCAGCGCATACCCGCTGCGCATCGCTTTGATGGCTTGCCATTCATCTTCGGCCACCACGGCCAGGTAGTTGCCGTCGCGCACCACCTGTACGACGCCGGGCAGGTTTTTGACTGACTCGGTATCGAACGCTTCAAGCAGGCAACCAGGACGTGGTGGACGGATGACGCGGGCATGGAGCATGCCGGGCAGGCGCAGATCCTGGACGAACGCTGCGCCACCACTGACTTTGGCCGGGATATCCAGGCGTGCAAGAGAATGGCCGATCAGCTTGAACGTGGACGCCGGCATCGAGGGTGATTGCGCCTTCGCATAGTGGTGCAGGTCGACGCCCTTGACGGCTTCGGCATAGGTCATGCGTTGCCCGTTTGGGCCCTGGATGATGCCCTCCTGAGTGGTCAGCAAGGCGGTTTCGACTTTCCAACGGCGTGCCGCCGACTCCAACAGCAACTCGCGAACCTGAGCCGCCGCATTGAACAAGGCCGTGCCGCTGTCGAAAATACTGTGGCTGCCGGCGGTGTAGCCTTCGTCGGGCGTCAGGGCGGTATCCGCAGTGAGCAGACGGATCGCGGAGGGTGAGATATCCAGGCGTTCGGCGGCAATCTGCAGGAGGGCGGTTTTCACGCCTGTCCCCAATTCAACCTTGCCGGTGTAGACGGTGATGCCCTCGGCATCGACGCGGATCCAGGCATCGAGGTAGGGATTGGTGCGCAGGCTTCCAGGAAGATCGGGTGCCAGCACCACCGTGCCGAGTGTATCGACTTCGCTGTCGGCCAGTGCATGCCGCGCTGCCGGTAAAAGGGTGAATGTCAGGACCAGCGCGCCTGCGCGCAGAAAAGCGCGGCGCCCCTGATCAACCTCAGGCTGAAGGGTCATACGGCGCTCCTGTCTTGCCTGGCGACACGGCTGATCGCCTCGACGATCCGCAAGTGGGTTCCGCAGCGGCACAGGTTGCTCGCCATATGCTCGCGAATGGTGTCTTCGTCTGGATGGGGAGTGTGCTCAAGCAACGCCTGGGCGCGCATCAGCATGCCGGCGATGCAGTAACCGCATTGCGCGGCCTGGGTCTCGATAAAGGCTTTTTGCAAAGGGCCTGGTCGCTCTGCCGTGCCCAGGCTCTCGACCGTGCGGATGGCCTTGCCCTCCAGGCCCGTGCAGGGGGTCAGGCAGGAAAATACCGGCTGGTCATCCACCAGCACAGTGCAGGCACCGCACTGTCCCAGACCGCAGCCGTACTTGGCGCCGTTAAGCCCCAGATGATTGCGCAGCGCATACAGCAACGGCATGTCGGGCGCGAGCTCCAGCGAGTGGGGCGAGCCGTTGACGTTGAGGGTCATTTGGGTCATTGCGCCTCCTGGCGTAACTCGTGAAGGGTGGAAGAAAGGTCTGTCCATGGCTGGCCCGGCTTCGCCTGCTCGCGAAGAAATGCAGCCAGTGCCGCGATCTGCTCGTTGTCCAGGCTGGCAACGAACGGTGGCATGGCCGGCCCGGGTTGCCCTGGGGTGGCCGGCACGCCTTCGAGCACCGTCTTGAGAAAGTTGCGCGCGCTCACTGCCTGCAGCGCTGAGGTCTGGCCCAGGGCGGGGCGCCCGTCGATCTCGCGCATCGGCGCGGCCGGGCCATGGCAGCCCGCACAGGCGCCTTCGAACAACAGGGCGCCAGACGCCTGCTCGGCTGCCCCGATGGGGCGTGTGACCGCTGGGGCGGGGGAGGGAGATGCGGCGCTCGTGAGGCTCAGCAGGTATTCGGCAATGGCTTCGGCGTCGCCGGCGGGCAGCTTGGCCAGGCCCAGGCTGACCGGGCGCATCGGCCCGGCCGCGGTACCATGGCCTGCCACGACTTCCGCGCGCAGATAGCTCACCAACTGCTCGCTGCTCCAGGCAGGGGCACGGTTGGCCAGGCCCAGCAGGGAAGGCGCGTCCCATCCGTCGACCCGCCCTCCCGCAAGGTGCTCAGCGGTTTTCTCGGCGCCCAGCGGGTCAAGTGGAGAATGGCAGCCGGCGCAGTGGCCTGGACCTTCGACCAGGTAGCGGCCACGGTTCCAGCTTGCCGATTGCTGCGCCACGGGCGTCAAGGGTTGGGTATGCAGGAACAGCAGATTCCAGAACGACACCAATGGCCGGATGTTCATCGGGAATTTCATCTGGTTCGGTACGGCTGGCGAGTGCACGGCGGGGCCACTCATCAAATAGGCATAGACGTCCTGGATATCCCCTTGCGTCAGGCGGCGGTAGTGCACGTAGGGGAAGGCGGGATACAAGAAGTGCCCATCGCGCGCGACCCCTTCGCGCATGGCTCGCTCAAAGGCCGGTAATGACCATCGGCCAATACCGGTCTCGGCGTCCGGTGTGATATTGGTGCTGTAGAGCGTGCCGAACGGTGTTACCAGAGCCAATCCACCCGCCAGGTATTGGCCGCCGGGACGTGTATGGCAGACTGCGCAGTCGCCGGCTTCGGCTACCCGCGCGCCCTGTTTTACCTGAACGGGATCGAAGTGCCGTGGCGGTTCGGCCGGTGCGATCGCCGGGCGCCACATCAGCAGCACCGCGCATATCCCACCGGCCAAGGCGAGAACTGCAGCGCCCACTCCTAGCTGCCTGGCTTGCATGACATCACCCTTCATTCGTCCGTGAACCCGCAAGGGATTCGTATCGCCGAGGGTAGAGAAGAGACGCACGCGGCGGTATTGCCAAACCGCGCAACGGCGCTTTGCGTCATACGCATCGCTCAGTTGGCCCAGCGTCGGATTTTCCTCGGCGCCGGTGCCTGAGCACACGTGTGCAAGACACTCCATGCACGCTTGGGCATAGTGGTTCGCTTGTTTTTTTGTTCGGAATTGGCTGATGGACAAATTGCTGGCGCTGAAGATGTTCGTTGAAACCGTGCGGTGTGGCGGCTACTCATCAGCGGCGCGCAAGCTTGGTCTCTCGACGTCTTCGGTGACGCGCCAGGTGGCCGGCCTGGAAAGTGCCTTGGGCGCCAGCCTGCTTAATCGCACCACACGCAACACCAGTGTCACGGCTGCGGGGCAGGCTTATTTCGAAAAGGCCGTGGTGATTCTCGACGCCGTCGACGAAGCCGATGCCACCGTCGCCGACCGTGGCACCGAGATCCAGGGGCACCTGCGTGCCAGCGTCCCGGTAGAGTTCGGGCGACGCATTATCGCGCCTCACCTGGGGCGTCTGCTTGAGCGTCATCCGGGCCTGGAGATCAGCCTATCGTTGAGCGATCGGGTCAGCGACCTGATCAGCGAGCGCATCGACGTGTCTGTGCGCCTCGGTTCTTCGATGGTCAACGAGGACGTCGTCAGCAAGAAGATCGGGGATTTCCAGCGTTGGGTCGTGGCCAGTCCCGAGTACCTGGCGCAGGCCGGTCTGCCGCTGCATCCCAATGACCTGCTCAACCATCAGTGCCTGCGGTTTGACTATGGCGCGGCGCACCACGACTGGACGTTCCAGGGCGACGAGGACACCTTGCGCCTGAGCGTGCAGGGGCGCTTGCAAAGCAACAACGCCGACATCCTGCGCGAAGCGGCACTGGCGGGTGGCGGGGTGGCGCTACTGGCCGACTGGCTGGTGCGTGACGATGTCGGCCGGGGCCATCTGACCCGCGTGCTGGAACAGTATGAAGTCAATCCCGGCACCGCCAGCACCGGCATCAATGCGCTGTATCTGCCTAACCACCGTGGCTCGCGGCGTATCAATGTGTTTATCGCATTCCTTGAGGAAATCCTCGGCTAACGCCCTTCATCTGGCGTACGGTTTCTGCCAGCCAGCGCAAGACTGGTGGGTGGGTTGCGCGGTAGCGCGAGCCATTTAAGATCAAAGCTGAAATCGAAATACTGTCTCGCCAAGGTTGACAGTAGTGTGCGTGGGTTCACGTTTCCTTCACGTTGCAATTGGCCATAATGGTCAGCACTGCCCCACGTCTCCTATTTACTTTGACATCAGTGATTTCCAACCCATGAAAACCGTGGCAATGGTGCTGTTTCCAGACTTTCTCCTGCTCGATATGGCCGGGCCCATGGAAGTGTTTTCCATCGCCAATCGTTATCTGGCGGCGGCCGATCATTATCAGCTGTTGACGATCGGCACCGAGCATGGCGCCTTGCGCGCCTCCAATGGCGTCAATGTTCAGGCCGACGTGCACATAGACCAGGCCGGCGACAGCTATGACCTGTTGCTGGTGCCGGGCGGCCCGGGGGCCTACAACGGAAAACACCGGCCGTTGCTCGACTGGCTGCAGGGCGCGGTCGGCCGGTCGGCCAGGTATGGCTCGATCTGCACCGGGGCGTTCATATTGGGGCATGCCGGTTTGCTCGACGGTTATCAGGTGACGACTCACTGGCATTACACGGAGCGGTTGATTCGGGCGTTCCCCAAGGCAATCGTCAAGACCGATCAGATTTACGTGCAGGATCGCAACCTGAACAGTTCCGGCGGGGTCACCGCCGGCATCGACCTGGCACTGGCGCTGGTCGCCCAGGACCACGGCAAGAAAATCGCCCAGGACGTGGCCAAGGTCTTGCTGGTGGTGATGAAGCGCCAGGGCGGGCAAGCGCAGTTCAGCCCGTTGATGCCTGCCGTGGCGCCGCCGGAAACGCCGGTAGCCCGGGTGCAGAACTATGTGCTCGAACACATTGATGAGGCCTTTAGCGTCGAACGCATGGCCAGCCTGGCGAATATGAGTGCGCGACATTTCGCCCGGGTGTTTGCCCGTGAAGTGAACATGACGCCCATGGAGTTTTTGCAAAGCGCGCGTATCGACTGGGCCCGCAGCCTGCTGGAAACCAGCGACCTGCCGCTCAAGACCGTCGCCTACAAAAGTGGTTTCGGCAGCGTGCGGCACATGCGTTTTCTGTTCGGTGAAAAACTCGGCTTGACCCCCGCCCAGTACCGCGAACTGTTCAACTGAGGCGTGGTTGTCCGTCCTGCGCACCGGGATGGCCGTGACGCTCCCTCCAGGGCGGTTGTCCCGTCACGGGTGTCTGCCAAGATGTTTATGAATTCTTGGCAATGGAGATGCGAGAGCCTGGGCGAACTCGTGCAATGCGCTACCTCGAGTCGGGCCAGGTTTTGCGCACTGAATGTGCATGAACAGACTCAGCGATTTAAACAACAGTGCGGTGTTGCGGTTTGGTCCGTATGTGTTTCACACGCGTCAACGGCTGATCCTGCACGGTGATCGGCCGCTGCGTATGGGCGGGCGGGCCCTGGATATCCTCCAGGTACTGGTCGAACACGCAGGCGACGTGGTCAGCAAGGAGGCATTGATTGCCCAGGTCTGGCCGACTTCGGTGGTCGAAGAAATCAACCTGCGTGTGCACATCGCCGCCCTGCGTCGGGCCCTCAACGATGGCCAGGACGGCTGTTGCTACATCGTCAATGTTCCCCAGCGCGGTTATTGCTTTGTCGCCCCGGTGCAACGCGAGCCGGACGGGCTGCCGGTTTCGATCGAGACCGTTGAGCAACCCCGACACAACCTGCCGGTACGGATCACGCCGGTAATCGGTCGGGATTCGCTGGTGGGCAGCGTGGTCCGGCAGTTGCCGGTGTGCCGTTTCATGACACTGGTCGGCCCCGCCGGCATTGGCAAGACCACGGTGGCTTTGCGCGTGGCCGAACTGTTGTTGCAGCACTATGACGATGGCGTCTGGTTGGTGGATCTGGCGGCACTCGATGATCCGGCGCGGCTCGTCGATTATCTGGGTCAGACGCTTGAACTGGACGTGGGTGGGAAGGCGCTGGCGCAACGGCATGCGTTGCTGGTGCTCGACAATTGCGAGCACTGGCTCGAATGCTGCCGAAAGCATGTGGAGAGCCTGTTGGCTGCGGCGCCACGGTTATCGATCCTGGTCACCAGCCGCGAGCCGCTGCGGGCTGCGCGGGAGACGGTGCAGTGTCTGCCGGCCCTGGCGGTGCCGCCGATGTCGGCGTTGCACAGTGTCGGCGAGACCCTGAGCTATTCGGCGGTGCAGTTGTTTGTCAGCCGTGCCCGTAGCCGCCAACAGGGCTTTACTCTGCGTGAGCAGGACCTCCCGGCCGTGCGGGAAATCTGTCGGCGCCTCGACGGTCTGCCGCTGGCCATCGAGCTGGCGGCGGCGCAGATCGATGCGCTGGCACTGGTTGGGCTGCGCGCGCAACTGGATAACTGTTTTCAATTGCTGACCCAGGGCCGGCGCACCGCCGTCGCGCGGCATCAGACACTCAAGGCCGCATTGGACTGGAGCTATCAGCGCCTGAGCCCGTTGGAACAGACCGTCCTGCAAGGGCTGGCGGTGTTCAAGATAGCCTTTACGTTGGACGCGGCCATCGGCGTCATCAGCTGTGCGGTACTGCGGCCCGCCAACCTCGTCGAAGTGATAGACCGGCTGGTGCATAAATCGCTGCTGTCCGCTGAACAAAGCAATGGCGTCACCCGTTACCGGTTCCTCAACACCACCCGCACTTACGTGCTGGAAAAACTGGAACTGAGCGGGCTGCAGCGCGTGTTTGAAGTGCGTTATGCCGGCTACATCAGCCGGGCACGCTGGGTCTCAGGCAAGCCGGTGTTGTTGCAACTCGTCAAGCAAGCGACGGACTTTGCTTAGGTCCGGGGTGGCAAAGCCTTCGGTAAACGCGTTGTAGAGGGGCGCCAGCAAATCATGGGCTTGTTGCAGGCGTCCTTGACGCTGCCAAAGCTCGGCCAGGGATGTCGCCGTGCGCAGTTCCCACGCCCGTGCCCCCTGGGCCCTGGCAATTTCCAGGGCTTGGAGCAGCACCGTCTCGGCAGCACTCTGGCTGTTTTGCGCAAGCAGGGCATTCGCTCTGGCCCGCAGGATTTCCGCTGTGCTCCAACCGGCAGCGCCGTTTTCGGCGCGTGCCAGCAAGGCGTCATCGACGAAACCGCTATCCAGGGTGACCATGATTTCATGGATCAGCCCGTTGCCGGCTGTCGCGGTCGGATGTGCGCCCTCGGCATCGAGCACCTGCGCATACTGCCGGGCCCAGTTATAGAACAGCAGCACCGAGTGCTTTTGTGCCTGTTCGAGCAGCAGGCGCAAGAGCTCGCGGGCCGTTTGGCGGTCACCGTTGTAGTGCGCGATCAGGCACCCGGACAGCGCCAGCGTGTAGCAGATGGACGTGCCGTGGTCGATCTGGACGGCAATGTCCAACGCCTGCCGGGCAGTCTTCCAGGCCTTTTCGGGAAGGCCCTGCAACCAGAGGATCCGCGCCAGAATGGTCAGGGACGCGACGCTCTGGTCGTACTGGATGCCAAAGCCATGGGTGAAGCGATTGAGGTGCCCGCTCTGGGCCATGCACTGGAGGACCTGTTCGGCGCGCTGGCGTGCCTGGTGCTGGTCACCGGCAAAGTGCAGGGCCAGCACCTGCAAACGCTGGGTACTCAGGGAAACGGCGGCGTTGCCTTGCTCGCCCAGGCGATCGAATTGCAGGCTCTGTTCCAGGGCCGTTTGATAGTTGCCGCAACTGAGGTTGACCGCCATGTGCCCGGACACGGCCCGGAGCTGGCCGGCCAGGTCGTTGTTGCTTTCGGCCAGGGTTCGGGCGCTTACAAAGGCTTCGACGGTTTCGGCGGTGCCCCCTTGGGTGTGGTAGCAGGCGCTGCCGAGGGCGAGGTTGAGGGCCATTTTCAGGCGGGGGCAGGGCGCGGGCGTCAATTGGAGCAGGGCCAGGGCCTTGCGCACGTAGACACCGTGCTCCTTGAGCAGCGACAGTTCCTGCCAGAGGGGCGTCGACACCGAAGCTAGCTGGATCGCCACGGTCTGTGGCCCTTGCGCGTTAAAACCCCAATCCAGGGCCGCGCGGATGTCTTCCAGGTGGCGCGCGTAGCGCTCGATCCAGACCTCGGTCTGGACCTGCTCCCAATCGTTGCCGGCCTGGTGCATCAAGGCCAGGCAGCTCTCGGCGTGGCGTTGCAGGGTGCCCTGCAAATCATTTGCCTGGTCGAGTTTTTCCAGGGCATAGCTGCGGGTAGTGTCGAGCAGACGGTAGAACACCTGCTCGTCACCGACCTCCACGTTCAGCAGGGACTTGGCCACCAGTTGCGTAATCGCGCCCAGTACCGCGTGGGGTTCGAGCTGTTCCCCGACAATCACCGTCGCTGCGGCTTCCAGCGTGAAACTGCCCCTGAATACACTCAGTCGGCGCAGGCTGATCTGTTCACAGGGCGTCAGCAGCTCAAAGCTGCAGTCGAGTGTTGCGCGCAGGGTCTGATGCCGGCCCAGGGTCGTCTGGCCGCCCTGTGCGTATAAGCGAAAACTGCCTTGCAGTTGCTTCAACAGTTCGCTCAGGCCGAGGCTGTTCACGTGTGCGGCGGCCAGTTCGATCGCTAACGGAATACCGTCCAGGCGGCGGCAGATCTCGATCGCCAGAGGCAGTTCGTCATCGCTCAGTTCGAAACTGTCATGGCTGGCCATTGCCCGTTCGACGAACAGTTGCACCGCCGAAAAGCCCAGGGCTTGGGAGCGCTCCAGCGCAGCGACGGGCGGCGGGCAGTCGAGTGTTTCCAGGCGCTGCACGAATTCGCCTTCGGCCCGCAGGCTCTCGCGGCTGGTGGCCAGAATGTGCACATCGGGCGCCCCGCGAAGGAGGCTTTCACTGAGTAGCGCAATCGCGTCGATCAGATGCTCGCAGTTATCGAGGACCAGCAGCATGTGCCGTTCATGCAGGAAGGTCGTCAGCGCGCTCAGCGGCTCGGCGTCGTGCAACGACAGCTCCAGCAGCGTCGCCAGGTGGTTGGCGATCATCGCGGGATCGCTGATCGAGGCCAGGTCCAACAGGCGAATGCCGTCCCGGTAGCGACCGATCAGCTGTTCTGCGACGCGCAGCGCCACGCTGGTCTTGCCGATCCCCCCAGGGCCGACAAGGGTGATGAAACGCTGGCGTGGCAATTGCGTTACCAGACTGTCAACCAGGGCCTGGCGACCCACCAGGCGCGTGTGACGAATCGGCAAGTTATGCCCGCGCTGCCCCTGGCCGCTGCTCGGCGGGCGTTGTTCGGCGGGCGCCAGCGAATACGGCGCGACGAAGCTGTAACCCCGCTGGGCCACGGTGACGATATAGCGCTGGCCGGCTTGACCGTCGCCGAGGGCTTTGCGCAGCGCCGCGATATGCACACGCACATTGATGTCTTCGACAACGCTGTTGGGCCAGACCCGTGCGATCAATTGCTGCTTGCTGACCAGATCCCCGGCGTGCTCCAGCAGGATCAACAGAATGTCCATGGCGCGCCGGCTCAGGCGCAGGGGCTGGTCGGCCTCCAGCACCAGGCGTTGTCCGGGGTAGACCCGGTAAGGGCCGAAATGTACAGCCTGTTCGGGGGAAAGGGTCAACGGGTCACTCCTGCCTGCATGCGTCTATCACGGGGTATCCGAGCATGTTCCTGAGTTTTTTGCGGCAGCGCAACGCGGCGGGACCGGGTGTGCGTTGCCGGCGGCGTTTGCGGTGCCGTTCACCCATGCCGTATTGACTGGGGCTGCGCTGACAAAGACTGAGTCGCGGCTTTTGGCGCACCCCTGAGAATTAACAACGTTTAACTCGTCCTGCGTCTGGTTTACACCCAAAAATCCAAGGCTTCCAGTCCATCAACCGAAGGCACTGGTTTTTGTGCTCGTGCAGCAAAAGGGATGGACACTTCAGGAGAAGGCTGGAATGAGCGACGTGGTGGTGGTCTATCACAGCGGTTATGGCCATACGCGGGTTATCGCCGAAGCGGTGGCTCAGGGGGTGGAGCGGCACTCGGGCAGTACGTGCCGGCTGATTCCGGTCGAGGAGGTGGACGAGCAGTGGGACTGCCTGCACCGCGCCGACGCGATCATCTTCGGCGCCCCGACTTACATGGGCAGCGCGTCGGCGTCCTTCAAGGCCTTCATGGAGGCCACCGCGTCGTTCTACCTGGCGCAACCCTGGCGCGACAAGCTGGCTGCCGGGTTCACCAACTCCGGTTGCCTGTGTGGCGACAAGCTCAACACCTTGCTGCAGATGGCCGTGTTCGCCGCCCAGCACTCGATGATCTGGGTCGGCCTCGACCTGTTGCCGGCGCGCTCCAGCGTTGGCCGGTTCGATGGGCAATTGAATCGTCTGGGCAGCTCGCTGGGGGTCATGGCTCAATCAAATGTCGAGCAGTCCCCGGACCATGCGCCACCTGCCGAAGATCGCTTCACCGCCGCTCACCTGGGGGAGCGGGTGGCGCGCCTGGCCGAACGCATGCACCCTGCGTCGGGTTGATGCATCGCGTCCCATCCCTCACAAGGCTCAGCTCAGCAGTGAGCGGCTTGCGCTGCTGAAGAGGCAGGCAGGGCCCGTACGGCCTGGCAGCGCCAGGCGAACGGCGTGATACCTTCGCTGCGGGTGAACATGTGGCAGAAGTGCGCCTGATCGCAGAAGCCACACTCCAGGCTGATTTGCGTCAAGGTCAGGTCGGTGTCCTGGATCAGTTGCTTGGCGCGCAGGATGCGCTGGCAACGAATCCAGTCCTGGGGCGACAAGCCGGTGCTGGACTTGAAGGCGCGAGAGAAATGACTGCGCGACAGGGCGCAGGCCCGAGCGAGTTCGGTGACTTCCAGCGTTTCACTCAACCTTTCGAGGATCAATTTCTTGACCAGGCTTTCCCGCCAGGGAGAAAGGCCTCCGGTGGCCGGGGTGCGCGTTTGAGTGGTTGATACACGGACGGCGTTGTACTGAGCGTGGGCCATGGCAAATATCCGTATCGATGGGAGCGCGCTGGCGCACTGCGCGATGGCTCAGCAGCTTCCCGCGTTAGAAAACAGTCCTGCACAGAGGGCTTCATTTTTGGGCGCGGGTCGGTGGTTGGCGAGTTAAACGTTGTTAATTCCCTGCCTGTGCAACAGCATCCATTGAGCACATTGCTGCAATTTCTTGCGCCGAAAACGCGTGCATAATTGCGCGTATTTCGCCGGAGCCTATCGAACGCGGGTTTTACCGGCGGGCGGCAAGAGTGCCGATGCTCGAGTGAAGTTCGACTGAGGCGTACCTGGCTCAACACACAATGGGACTGTGCCTATGAACCGTAATGATCTGCGCCGCCTGGACATGAACCTGTTGGTGATTTTCGAGGCCCTGATGTTCGAAAAGAACCTGACCCGTGTGGCTGAGAAGCTGTTCATGGGGCAGCCTGCGGTGAGTGCTGCGCTGGGGCGCCTGCGCGATTTGTTCGACGACCCGCTCCTGTTGCGCAATGGTCGCGGGATGGAGCCGACGGCGCGAGCGTTGGCGATTCTTAAAGAGCTGCAACCGGCGATGGACATCATCTCGGGTGCCGTCAGCCGGGCCAAGGAGTTTGACCCGGCGACCAGCTGCGATGTGTTTCGCATAGGCCTTTCGGACGATGCCGAATTTGGTCTGTTCCCGCCGTTGCTGCGCCAGTTGCAGCAGGAGGCGCCGGGCATTGTCGTGGTGGTGCGCCGGGCCAATTATCTGTTGATGCCGGCCTTGCTCGCCTCAGGGGAGATCTCCGTGGGGGTCAGCTACACCACCGACTTGCCGGCCAACGCCAAGCGCAAGCGGTTGCGTGATATTGCCTGCAAAGTGTTGCGCGGGGATGACCGGCCTGGTGAGCTGACGCTCGATGAGTACTGCCAGCGCCCCCACGCGATGGTGTCGTTCTCGGGCGACCTGAGCGGCAACATCGACCTCGACCTTGCCAAGGTCGGGCGTGCCCGGCGCGTGGTGCTGGGGGTTCCGCAGTTCAGTGGCTTGCGGGCGATGCTCGCCGGTACCGAAATGATCGCCACCGTGCCCGACTACGCGGCGTGCGCCTTGGTCGAAGGTTGCGCCCTGCGAGCCGAAGACCCACCGTTTCCCATCGATGCGGCGCAACTGTCGATGGCCTGGAGTGGCGTTCACGACAACGATCCGGCAGAGCGCTGGTTACGTTCGCGGATCAGTCAGTTCATGTCGCAACCCCTGGACATCGCGACCCCCTAGATCCGGCTGAAAGCGGGGTCAGCGTTTTTGCAACCAGCCCAGGAAACCGCCTTTCCTGACCGGTACGGGCTTAGCCATCAACGCCAGCCGACTGTTCTGTTGCCGTACCGCCTGCAACTTGTTCAACGCCTGGCCGACCTCGCTGCGCTGCGCCATGCACTGGCGGGTCAGCTGCTTGTCGAGACGGTAGATGATCGAGGAGGTCAGCGCGGTGAATGTCGCCTGGGACGGTGTATCGGCAAGGATGCTCTGTTCGCCCATGACCTCGCTCGGCCCCATGCGACCGGCCTCGGCCAGCCCATTGCTGTCGGACACGCTGACACTGACGATACCGGTGGCAATCACAAACAGGCTGTCCGGCACTTCGTCCAGATCCAGCACCACCTGGCCGGCGCTGTATTGTTGCGGCACCATTGATTCGGCGAGGCGGTCACGCTCCTCATGGCTGAGCGAGCGGAAAACCTTCACCTCATCGAGCAACGCACGGGCGCGGCTCGAGGGTTCGATCACACCGTCCGGATGCCGCGAGATACCTGCCGCCTCAAGATGCCGATGGGCGAGGTCGAACAACTGGTTGCGCACGTCGCCTTTCCTGGCCAGTTCGGCGATGAAACCGCTGGCCACGTATTCGGACATTTCCTCTCCCGCCTCTTTGAGCAACGCTTTCGGCGCCGGGTTGAGCAACAGGCTGCTGCTGCCTTGCAGCGTCCGGTCGAGGGCATCGAGTACCCGGCGCGGCCGCACGTGATTCGGCACCTTGATGCTGATCGACACGCCGTGCAGGTTGGTGGGGCGGCTGAGGTTGACGATCTTGGCCTTGGCCGCCACCGAGTTAGGCACCACCGCCAGGGTACCGGCGCTGGTCAGCAGATGGGTGGCACGCCAGTCGATATCGAGCACCTTGCCTTCGACGCCGTCGATCATCACGAAATCGTCTACCTGATAGGGCTTGGTGGTGTTGAGCACGATGCCGGAGAACACGTCGCTCAACGTACTCTGCAGCGCCAGGCCGACCACAATGGCGACCACCCCGGAGGTCGCGAGCAAGCCTTTGACCGGCAGCTCCAGCACATACCCGGCGGCGGCGACAATGGCCGCCAGGAACACCAACGCGCCGATCACGTCCTGCAACAACCGACCGCTGTGCCCGATGCGCCGCATCAGAATCAGGCCGACCACTTCGGTCAGCACCCGTGCGGCGTACAGCCACCAGAGTATTCCCAAAGCCGTAGCGCCCAGTTGCGCAACCCGGTCATCGGCAAACGACGGCGCCTGCAACGGGCTGACGCCGGCATTGATGACCAGCGCGCTGAACGCCACGAACAACAGCAGGCGCACGCCGATGCGCGAGGCGCGGTGCGTGAACGGGGCGAGATGCCAGAGCAACGCGTCGAGCACCAGCAGCAGGGCGCTCCAGGACAACGGGTGGGTGAGGAAAAGGCTCATGGATTGCACTCCGGCGGGTACAAAAAAACTCGCCACACGCTGAGGTGTGGCGAGAGGTCGGACTCAGTTCAGATGCGTCTTGAGTTCGGCTGCGGCTTGACGTACCGCCGCTTGGACTTCCGGAATCCGGCTTAGCGGATTGAGCAGGCCGAAGTCATGAATCATCCCGTTGTAGCGCACCGCAGTCACCGGTACACCGGCCGCGTCGAGGTGGCGGGCGTAGCTTTCGCCTTCGTCACGCAGCACGTCGAACTCGGCGGTTTGCACCAGCGCGGCAGGCAGGCCCTTGAGCTGTTCGGTGCTGGCATTCAGGGGGGATGCGTGGATCTGTGCACGTTCGGCCGGGTTGGTGGTGTAGTTGTCCCAGAACCACTGCATCATGCCTTTGGTCAGGAAGTGGCCTTCGGCAAACTGCTGGTACGAGGCGGTTTCGAACCCGGCGTTGGTCACCGGCCACATCAGCAGCTGGAAGCGCAGGGCCGGGGTGTGCTGTTCCTTGGCTTTCAACGCCACTACCGCTGCCATATTGCCGCCCACACTGTTGCCGGCCACCGCCAGACGCTTGCCGTCGACGCCGATGTCCTTGCCGTGCTCGGCCACCCATTGGGTGGCGGCGTAGGCCTGGTTGATCGCGGTCGGGTAATGGGCTTCCGGCGACGGGGTGTAATCGACGTACACGGCAACTGCGCCCGAGCCCACCACCAGATCACGAATCAAGCGTTGGTGGGTCGGGAAGTCGCCCAGCACCCAACCGCCACCGTGGAAGAACATGAACACTGGCAACTCGCCCTTGACCTTGGCCGGACGCACCATTTTCAGGTTGATCACCTGACCGTCAACCTGGATCGCCTTGTCGCTGACCTCAACCCCCGACAGATCGACCTTCACCGACGCCTGGGCACCGGTCAGCACGCTGCGGGCATCTTTCGGGCTCAGTTGTTCCAGTGGTTTGCCACCGCCGGCGGCAAGGGCGTCGAGGAACGCCTGGGTGTTGTGTTCGACGCCAGGGCTGCCGGCGGCGAAAGCATTGCCGATGGACAGGGCGAGCAGGGAAGCGGTAAGGGTTTTCTTGAGGCTCATGGTCAATTCCTTTCAAACGTTCGAGTTTTTATGCCGTGGGATCGGGCTGCTGTGACGCTGGGTTCAGGTCTCAGCAACACCGTGAGCACAGATTAATGAGGCGCTTGAAAGTGAAAAAGCGGCTGGAAACCGTTTAACTGTCAATCAGGTTGTGACAATTAGCCCGTTCGAACGCCGGCGTGATTTTCCAGAGCCACACACCCATACAATCGCTGTGCTTCAACGAAGCCGAAAATGGCGCCTCTCAAACGCATCCGGAGAAGTGTCATGGCAATCGCAAAAGCAGTACCAGGCAAAGGTCTGATTGATCCGAGCAATCACGCTCTGATCCTGATCGACTTCCAGTCGCAGATGTCCTTCGCGACCAAATCCATCGACGCCGTCACACTCCGTAATAACGCTGCACTGATTTCCAAGGCAGCGAAGGAGTTTGGTGTTCCCGCCATTCTTACCACCGTCGCCGAAAAAAGTTTTTCGGGACCCATGTTTGAAGAAATCACTTCGGTCTTCGCCGGTCAGGAACTGATTGACCGCACCAGCATGAATACCTGGGAAGACGAGCGCATCGCCGTCGCCGTGAACAAGATCGGTCGCGACCGCATTGTTCTGGCGGGTCTCTGGACGTCGGTCTGCATTGTCGGGCCTGCTATCTCTGCCCTTGAACAAGGCTTCGAGGTCTACGTCATTTGCGACGCGTGCGGCGACGTTTCGGATGAGGCGCATGAGCGTGCCATCGAGCGCATGATCCAAGCCGGTGCGCGCCCAATGACCTCACTCCAATACCTCCTGGAACTGCAACGTGACTGGGCTCGCGGCGACACCTACAACGAAACGGTGAAAACCGCTATCGCTAACGGCGGCGCCTATGGTCTTGGTTTGATTTACGCCAAAACCATGTTTAACGCATCCGAAGGTCACTGATCCGTACTGCGCTTCTTCCTGTGATAGGCAGGGGGCTATCCTCAAAAATGATGCCCCTTGCGCACCGCTTGCTGCGCTTTTGATCTGCTTTTGATCTGCTTTTGATCTTGATTTTGATCTTAAGCGCCCCGTCAAACCACGCTGGCCGAACGCAGGCTTGAATCCGTGGGTAACCCGGCAGGAAGCCGGGTTAGCCGTCCTGGGCCAGGGATGGCCCATGACGGCGGCCCACGGATTCAAGCCTGTGTTCGGGCACACCGAGCCTGAGCGAGGTGCCGAGTGGTGGGGCAAAGGCCTTTTGCTTACTTTTGGGCCTTTCCAAAACTGAGCCGCTGTAAGAGCGGAACCAATATCAGCCGTTACCACTGCAACGGATATGTACTCGGACCACTCCAACATCCCGGTCGGCCCATAGGCCGCCACGGGAGCAAGCTCCCTCGCCACAAGTGCCAACCTGGCACCAGAGTTTTAGATAGGGAAAGAGGCGAGCAACGAGCCTACAACGGCGTCAACACATTCATCACGGTATCCAGCGCCACACGGGTGTCATCCAGCTGCACCAGCGAAGCATGCCGGGCACCGAGCGCGTCTCGGTTCTGGATCGCGGTGAGGATCGCCTTGTGCCGGGGCAGGCTGAGGCCCTGGATATCCGGACGTCGGTTGGTGATATTGATCGACTCGCGCAACGGCAGCGACAGCATGTTGCACATGTAGGCGAGCAAATCGTTGCGTGTGGCGTCGGCGATGGCCCGGTGAAAATCCAGGTCGGCCTGCAGCAATTGTTCGTGAGTCTGCGCGGTCTCCATGCCACGGTAGGCCTCCTCGATCGTGGCGATGTCCTCGACGGTGGCGGTGGTCGCGGCCATCGCGGCGATTTCCGGTTCGAGAATGCGCCGCACACCGGCCAGGGTGTTGAAAAACTCACTATGGGGCGTGGACTGCATCAGCCAGGACAACACGTCCGGGTCGAGCAAGTGCCATTTCAACCGCGGCCGCACCACCGCGCCGACCCGTGGCTTGGAATACACCAGGCCCTTGGCGCTGAGTACTCGCGTGGCCTCCCGCAATACCGAGCGGCTGACCTTGTACTCCTCGCAGAGCGTGGCTTCCAGGGGCAGTTTTTCTTCGGGCTTGAAGCGGCCGGAAACGATGTGCATGCCCAAGTCCTGAACGATCTGGGCATGCATGCTCTTGCGCGGTTTGGGCGGCTGGTGATCCATAACGACAGGGATGCTCTGACTTAGATTCGCGGCATCATAGCATCCCAATTAGTGGGAATGACGTGGGACTTCAGCGCCACGGCAACCCACCAGGAAGTCAAAGTCGCAGCCTTGGTCGGCCTGCAGCACATGGTCTATATACAACTGGCGGTAGCCACCGACGATCAGCTTCTGCGCGGGCTTGAGGTCGGCCATGCGGGCTGCCAGCTCTGCGTCGGGGATGTCCAGGTGCAAGCGGCCGTTGGCGCAGTCGAGTTCGATCCAGTCACCTTCCTGCACCGCAGCCAACGGCCCGCCGGCTGCGGCTTCCGGTGCGACGTGCAAGACCACCGTGCCGTAGGCGGTGCCGCTCATGCGTGCGTCGGAGATGCGCACCATATCGGTGACACCCTGGGCCAGCAGCTTGGCCGGCAGGCCCATGTTGCCGACTTCCGCCATGCCTGGATAACCCTTGGGGCCGCAGTTTTTCATGACCAGGATCGAGTTGGCATCCACGTCCAGCTCCGGGTCGTTGATGCGTGCCTTGTACATGTCGAAGTCCTCGAACACCACCGCGCGGCCTCGGTGTTGCATCAGCTCCGGGCTGGCGGCCGAAGGCTTGAGGACTGCACCCAATGGCGCCAGGTTGCCACGCAAGACGCAGATACCGCCGTCGGCGCGGATCGGATTGTCGAGCGTGCGGATGACCTCGTCCTGGCCGTAGATCGGCGAGTCCTGGGTGTTCTCGCCGAGGGTTTTACCGTTCACGGTCAGGGCATTCGGATGCGGAATCAGCTTGGCTTCACCCAGACGGCGCAGCACGGCGGGCAAGCCGCCGGCGTAATAGAACTCCTCCATCAGAAAACGCCCCGACGGCTGCAGGTCGACGATGGTCGGCATGCCACGGCCAATGCGGGTCCAGTCGTCGAGGTCGAGTTCCACGCCAATGCGCCCGGCGATGGCTTTCAAGTGGATCACGGCGTTGGTCGAACCGCCGATGGCCGCGTTCACACGAATTGCGTTTTCAAAGGCTTCCTTGGTGAGGATCTTCGACAGTTTCAAATCTTCGCGCACCATCTCCACGGCGCGCATGCCGGACATATGCGCCAGCACGTAACGCCGCGCATCCACGGCCGGTATTGCCGCGTTGTGGGGCAGCGACGTGCCCAGCGCCTCGGCCATGCAGGCCATGGTCGACGCGGTGCCCATGGTGTTGCAGGTGCCCGCCGAACGCGACATGCCACCCTCTGCCGCAAGGAAATCATCCAGGCTGATGGTGCCGGCCTTTACCTGTTCGCTGAGCTGCCAGACCACGGTGCCCGAGCCGATGTCCTGGCCCTTGTGCTTGCCGTTGAGCATCGGCCCACCCGTGACCACGATGGCCGGTACGTCGCAACTGGCCGCTCCCATCAGCAGGGCCGGGGTGGTCTTGTCGCAACCGGTCAGCAGCACCACGCCGTCGATGGGGTTGCCGCGAATGGCTTCCTCCACATCCATGCTCGCCAGGTTGCGGGTGAGCATGGCGGTCGGGCGCAGGTTCGACTCGCCGTTGGAGAACACCGGGAATTCCACGGGGAAGCCGCCGGCCTCGATCACGCCGCGTTTGACGTGCTCGGCGATCTGGCGGAAGTGCGCGTTGCACGGGGTCAGCTCCGACCAGGTATTGCAGATGCCGATGATCGGCTTGCCATGGAACTGATGGTCGGCGATGCCCTGGTTCTTCATCCAGCTGCGGTACATGAAGCCGTTCTTGTCGGCGGTACCAAACCACTGGGCGGAGCGTAGGCCGGGCTTTTTATCAGACATGATCGATTCTCTTATTGTATGACTATATGTTCTATCTGCGGCTAAACATAAGCGTAAAAACCCTGCTTTGGAAGAGTTGTTTTGCAAATAGTCCTACTATATAGTTTGTCTCAACTGAGGTATGACCCTGGCGGATGTTCGCGAGAGGTGTCCCCCGAGCTTCTATAAAAACAACAATCGGAGATCGACCCATGAGCCAGGAACTGCGGCTTATTCGGCGCATCACGCTGAAATTGATTCCCTTCCTGATCCTGCTGTACCTGATCGCCTACGTGGACCGTTCCGCCGTGGGCTTCGCCAAATTGCACATGGGCGCCGATGTCGGCATCGGCGACGCCGCCTATGGCTTGGGTGCCGGGTTGTTCTTTATTGGCTACTTCCTGTTCGAGATCCCCAGCAACCTGATGCTCGACCGCTTCGGCGCACGACGCTGGTTTGCGCGCATCATGGTGACCTGGGGCGCGATCACGATCGGCATGGCCTTCGTGCAAGGCCCGCACAGCTTCTATGTGATGCGCTTTTTGCTGGGCGCGGCGGAGGCGGGCTTCTTTCCGGGCGTGCTCTACTACATCACCCAGTGGTTTCCGGTGCGCCATCGCGGCAAGATCCTTGGGTTGTTCATCCTGTCCCAACCCATCGCGATGATGATCACCGGCCCGGTCTCCGGTGGCCTGCTGGGCATGGATGGCCTGCTCGGCCTGCACGGCTGGCAGTGGCTGTTCATTGTGATCGGCACGCCGGCGCTGCTGCTGACCTGGCCGGTGCTGCGCTACCTGCCGGACGGTCCCCGGCAGGTCAGCTGGATGAACGACGACGAGAAGGCCTGGTTGACCGGTGAACTCACCAAAGACCTGCAAGCCTACGGCCAGACCCGTCACGGCAACCCACTGCACGCCTTGAAAGACAAGCGCGTGTTGCTGCTGGCGCTGTTCTACCTGCCGGTCACCCTGAGCATCTACGGCCTGGGCCTGTGGCTGCCGACCCTGATCAAACAGTTCGGTGGCACTGACCTGGTCACCGGTTTCATCTCGGCCGTGCCCTATGTGTTCGGCATCATCGGCCTGCTGATCATCCCGCGCAGTTCCGATCGCTTGAACGACCGTTACGGCCATCTCGCGGTGCTTTATGTGTTGGGGGCCATCGGCCTGTTCTGCAGTGCCTGGCTGAGTCTGCCGGTACTGCAAATGGCGGCGCTGTGCCTGGCGGCGTTCGCGCTGTTTTCCTGCACGGCGGTGTTCTGGACCTTGCCGGGGCGGTTCTTTGCCGGCGCCAGTGCGGCAGCGGGGATTGCCTTGATCAACTCGGTGGGCAACCTCGGTGGCTATATCGGCCCGTTCGTGATCGGTGCGCTCAAGGAGTACACCGGCAACCTGGCCTCGGGCTTGTACTTCCTGTCTGGCGTAATGGTGTTCGGGTTGTTGCTGACCGGCGTGGTCTACCGCCTGCTGGAACTCAAGCATGTGTTGCCCGCCGACCAATTCGCCGCCAGTGCCCGTGGCGCCACCCGTACTTAATGGAGGAGAAGCTTCATGCGTTTAGTTCAGTTCGAGTTGCACAACGGTGAGCGCCGCGTCGGCGTAGTGGACGGCCATCAACTGCGCGAAGTGCGGACGGCCCACAGCGTGCGAGAACTGGCGCTGGCCGCCATCGAGGCGGGCGTCAAGTTGCAGCAGCAGGTGGAGAGCCTCGGCCTGGGCGCCAGCCACGACTACGCGGCCTTGTTGGCCGGGCAGCAGATCCTGCCCCCGCTGGACCATCCGGACCCGGCCCATATGCTTATCAGCGGCACCGGCCTGACCCACCTGGGCAGCGCCGCCGCACGCGACAAAATGCACCAGGCCGGTGACGACAGCGCACTGACCGACACCATGCGCATCTTCAAGTGGGGCGTGGAGGGCGGTAAACCCGCCGCCGGCCAGGCCGGTGTGCAGCCGGAGTGGTTCTACAAGGGCGATGGCAGCATCGTCGTGCGTCCGGGCCAGGCCTTCGCGGTGCCGCCGTTTGCCGAAGACGCCGGTGAAGAACCGGAAATCGGCGGCCTCTATGTGATCGGCCCGGACAGCCGGCCGTATCGCCTGGGCTTCGCGGTGGGCAACGAGTTCTCCGACCACGTGATGGAGCGCAAGAACTACCTGTACCTGGCCCATTCCAAATTGCGCAGTTGCAGCTATGGCCCGGAGTTGCGCGTTGGTGAGTTGCCCCAGCACCTGGCCGGCACCAGCCGCATCCTGCGCAACGGCGAGGTGATCTGGCAGAACGAGTTCCTCAGCGGCGAGGCCAATATGTGCCACAGCCTGGAAAACCTCGAGTACCACCACTTCAAATACCGTCAGTTCCTCAAGCCTGGCGATGTGCACATCCATTTCTTCGGCACCGCCACGCTGTCATTTGCCGACGGTATACGTACCCAACCGGGCGATGTCTTCGAGATCAGCCAGGCCGAGTTCGGCGCACCGCTGGTCAACAGCGTCGGCAGCGTTGACGCGGCATTCGAACCCGGCCAAGTAGTGCCCCTTTAAGGAGATCGACATGACCCAGTTCCTTGGCCACAACTACATCGGCGGCCAACGCAGCGGCAACGGCAGCGTCAAGCTGCAAAGCATCGACGCCACCACCGGCGAAGCCTTGCCGCAGGATTTCTACCAGGCCACTGCGCAGGAAGTCGACGCCGCCGCCCAGGCCGCAGCGCAAGCTTATCCGGCCTACCGTGCCTTGAGTGCCGCACGTCGTGCACAGTTCCTGGACGCCATTGCCGATGAGCTGGACGCGCTGAGCGACAACTTCGTTGAGCTGGTGTGCCGCGAAACCGCATTGCCCGCCGCCCGTATCAAGGGTGAGCGCGCACGTACCAGCGGCCAGATGCGTCTGTTCGCCAGCGTGCTGCGCCGTGGTGATTTCTACGGTGCGCGCATCGACAAGGCCTTGCCGGATCGCCAACCATTGCCACGTCCGGACCTGCGCCAATACCGCATCGGCCTGGGCCCGGTCGCGGTGTTCGGTGCAAGCAACTTTCCGCTGGCGTTTTCCACGGCCGGCGGTGACACCGCCGCCGCGCTGGCGGCCGGTTGCCCGGTGGTCTTCAAGGCGCACAGCGGGCACATGGCCACGGCTGAACAGGTGGCCAACGCAATTATTCGCGCGGCCGAGGCCACCGAAATGCCGGCGGGCGTGTTCAACATGATCTTTGGCGGCGGCGTCGGTGAGGCGTTGGTCAAGCACCCGGCGATCCAGGCGGTGGGGTTTACCGGTTCGCTCAAAGGCGGGCGTGCCCTGTGCGATATGGCGGCGGCACGCCCGCAGCCGATCCCGGTGTTCGCCGAAATGTCGAGCATCAACCCGGTGATCGTGTTGCCCGAGGCCCTGCAAGCGCGTGCCGACACCATCGCCCGCGACCTGACCGCCTCGGTGGTGCAAGGCTGCGGCCAGTTCTGCACCAACCCTGGCCTGGTGATCGGCATCGCGTCGCCGGCGTTCACCGCGTTCACCCAGCAGGTGGCGCAGTTGATCGGCGAGCAAGCGGCGCAGACCATGCTCAACGCCGGCACGCTTGGCAGCTACGGCAAAGGCTTGCAAAAGTTGCTGACGCAACCGGGTATTCAACACCTGGCGGGGAATGCCCAAACCGGCAACCAGGCGCAGCCGCAGTTGTTCAAGGCCGATGCCCGCTTGCTGATCGACGGCGATGAAGTGCTGCAGGAAGAAGTGTTCGGCCCCACCACGGTGTTTGTCGAAGTGGCTGACCCGGCCCAACTCAACGCCGCCTTGCACGGCCTGCATGGTCAGCTCACGGCGACGATCATTGGCGAGCCGGCCGACCTGCAACAGTTCGCTGCGCTCACGCCGCTGCTGGAGCAGAAGGTCGGGCGCATCCTGCTCAACGGCTACCCGACCGGCGTGGAAGTATGCGATTCGATGGTGCATGGCGGCCCGTACCCGGCGACCTCGGATGCGCGTGGCACCTCGGTCGGCACCCTGGCCATCGACCGTTTCCTGCGCCCGGTGTGCTTCCAGAATTACCCTGATAGCCTGCTGCCCGACGCGTTGAAAAACGCCAACCCATTGCGTATCCAGCGCCTGGTGAATGGCACGCCATCGCGCGATTCGCTGTAAGGCACCCGGAGGTTCCATGTCGTGTCATGCGGTCACTGCACACCGTGCACAATTGGGCGAAGGCCCGTTCTGGGACGTGCCGACCCAGGCGTTGTATTGGGTCAATATTGCCGGCAAACAGGCACTGCGCCTGATGAACGGGCAGTTGCAGATCTGGCAGCTGCCCGAGCACGTCTCGGCGTTTATCCCGTGTGTCCGTGGCGACGCGCTGGTGACGTTGAGCAGTGGCGTGTATCGCCTGGACCTGAGCACCGAAGCCTTGACGCTGCTCTGTGTGGCCGACACGCAGCCGGGCAACCGTGGCAATGAAGCGCGCTGCGATGCCCAGGGCCGCCTGTGGCTGGGCACCATGCAGAATAATATCGGCGAACACGGTGAAGACCTGCCGATTACCCGGCGTTCCGGCGGGCTGTTCCGTATCGACGCCGATGCACAGGTCACGCCGTTGCTGCGGGGCCTGGGCATTCCCAACACGTTGCTGTGGAACGAGGAGGGCACCCAGGTGCATTTTGGCGACAGCCTGGACGGTACGCTTTACCAGTATTCGATCCAGCCCGACGGCCAGTTGGCAGCGCCACAGGTCTGGTTCGGTCCGCACAGCCGCGGCGGCCCGGACGGCTCGGCGATGGACGCCGAAGGCTACCTCTGGAACGCACGCTGGGACGGCAGTTGCCTGCTGCGCCTGACGCCCACGGGGGAGGTGGACCGCATCATCGAGTTACCCGTCAGCCGGCCCACCAGTTGTGTCTTCGGTGGGCCGAACCTGACCACCCTGTATATCACCAGTGCCGCCAGCCCCTTGGATCATCCCCTGGATGGTGCGCTGCTGGCCATCGAGGTCGACGTGCCAGGCACACCCTGTCACCGCTTTGCCGGTTAAACAACCAGACTTGAAAACAACAATAAGGAGTCACCCGTATGAATCTTCGTCGTGGTATCCGTTCCCTGTGCTGCACCGCGGTGGCGGTCTCGGCCCTGAGCCTGAGTGGCCTGCTGCTGGCCGCTGAAGAAGTGAAGATTGGTTTTCTGGTCAAGCAGGCCGAAGAACCGTGGTTCCAGACCGAATGGGCGTTTGCCGAGAAGGCCGGCAAGGAACACGGTTTTACCGTGATCAAGATCGCCGTGCCGGACGGCGAGAAAACCCTCTCGGCCATCGACAGCCTGGCCGCCAACGGCGCCAAGGGCTTTGTGATCTGCCCGCCGGATGTCTCCCTCGGCCCGGCGATTGTCGCCAAGGCCAAGGCCAACGGCTTGAAAGTGATTGCGGTGGATGATCGCTTTGTCGATGCCAAGGGCAACTTCATGGAAGACGTGCCTTACCTAGGCATGGCGGCCTTCGAAGTAGGCCAGAAGCAGGGCGCCGCGATGGCCGCCGAAGCGAAAAAACGTGGCTGGGACTGGAAAGACACCTATGCGGTGATCAATACCTTCAACGAGCTCGACACCGGTAAAAAACGTACCGATGGTTCGATCAAATCCCTGGAAGAAGCCGGCATTCCCAAGGACCACATCCTCACTGCCGCGCTCAAGACGCTCGACGTTCCCGGCAGCATGGACGCCACCAACTCGGCCCTGGTCAAGCTGCCCAGCGGCGCGAAGAACCTGATCATCGGCGGCATGAACGACAACACCGTGCTCGGCGGCGTGCGCGCCACCGAAAGCGCAGGGTTTGCCGCTGCCAACGTGATCGGTATCGGCATCAACGGCACCGACGCCATCGGCGAATTGAAGAAGGCCAACAGCGGCTTCTTCGGTTCCATGCTGCCCAGCCCGCACATCGAGGGTTACAACACCGCGCTGATGATGTACGAGTGGGTCACCAAAGGTACCGAGCCGCCTAAGTACACCGCCATGGACGAAGTGACGCTGATCACCCGTGCGAACTTCAAGGAAGAACTGACCAAGATCGGGCTGTGGAAATGATGGCTGCGGCCCTGCGGTTTGACGGTATCGGCAAGACCTTTCCCGGGGTCAAGGCGCTGGACGGCATCTGCTTCACCGCCCACCCGGGGCAGGTGCACGCCTTGATGGGCGAGAATGGCGCGGGCAAGTCGACGCTGTTGAAGATCCTGGGCGGCGCCTATATTCCGAGCAGCGGCACGGTGCAGATCGGCGAGCAGACCATGGCCTTCAAATGCGCCGCCGATAGCATTGCCAGCGGTGTCGCGGTGATCCACCAGGAGTTGCACCTGGTGCCGGAAATGAGCGTGGCCGAGAACCTGTTCCTCGGGCATTTGCCGACGCGCTTTGGCGTGGTCAATCGAGGCCAGCTGCGCAAGCAGGCGCTGGCGTGCCTCAAGGGCCTGGCCGATGAAATCGACCCGGACGAAAAGCTGGGACGCCTGTCGCTGGGCCAGCGCCAACTGGTGGAAATCGCCAAGGCACTGTCCCGTGGCGCCCATGTGATTGCCTTCGACGAGCCGACCAGCAGCCTGTCGGCGCGGGAGATCGACCGCTTGATGGCGATCATTGCGCGCTTGCGCGATGAGGGCAAAGTGGTGCTGTACGTGTCCCATCGCATGGAAGAGGTGTTCCGTATTTGCGACGCGGTGACCGTGTTCAAGGACGGCCGCTTCGTGCGCACCTTCAACGACATGCGTGCGCTGACCCACGACCAGTTGGTGACCTGCATGGTCGGGCGCGATATCCAGGATATCTACGACTACCGTGCGCGCGAACAGGGCGCGGTGGCGCTCAAGGTCGACGGCCTGCTTGGCCCGGGCTTGCGCGAGCCGATCAGTTTTGAGGTGCGCAAAGGCGAGATTCTTGGGTTGTTCGGGCTGGTCGGGGCCGGGCGCACCGAGCTGTTGCGCCTGCTCAGCGGCCTGGAGCGTGCCAGCGCTGGCACGCTGGAACTCTGTGGTGAGCCATTGCCGCTGCGCTCGCCTCGCGACGCGATTGCCGCCGGGGTGTTGCTGTGCCCGGAGGATCGCAAGAAGGAAGGCATCATCCCACTGTCCAGCGTGGCCGAGAACATCAATATCAGTGCCCGTGGTGCGCATTCGAGGTTTGGCTGGTTGTTGCGCGAAGGTTGGGAAAAAGGCAACGCCGACCAGCAGATCAAGGCGATGAAGGTCAAGACGCCGAATGCGGCGCAGAAAATCCTGTACCTCTCCGGCGGCAACCAGCAGAAGGCCATTCTCGGCCGCTGGTTGTCGATGCCGATGAAAGTGCTGCTGCTGGATGAGCCCACGCGCGGCATCGATATCGGCGCCAAGGCCGAGATTTACCAGATCATCCATAACCTTGCGGCCCAGGGCATCGCGGTGATAGTGGTGTCCAGCGACTTGATGGAAGTCATGGGCATCTCCGATCGCATCCTGGTGCTGTGCGAAGGCGCCATGCGCGGCGAACAAATCCGCGAACACGCGACTGAATCCAACCTGCTGCAGCTGGCCCTGCCGCGCGGCCTGGCGAACTGAGAGAACACCATGACCACTCAAAACAACGCGTTGCCAACGGCACGCAAACCCTTGGATATCCGTGCACTGCTCGACAACTGGGCGATGCTGCTGGCGGCGGTGGGCATCTTTGTGCTGTGCGCCTTGCTGGTCGATAACTTCCTCTCGCCGCTGAACATGCGCGGGTTGGGCCTGGCAATTTCCACCGTGGGCATCGCCGCGTGCACCATGCTGTTCTGCCTGGCGTCGGGGCACTTCGACTTGTCGGTGGGCTCGGTGATCGCCTGCGCCGGGGTGGTGGCGGCCATCGTCATGCGCGATACCGACAGCGTGATGCTGGGCATCGGGGCGGCGCTGGTGATGGGCCTGGTCGTCGGGCTGATCAACGGTATCGTGATCGCCAAGCTGCGGGTCAACGCGTTGATCACCACGTTGGCGACCATGCAGATCGTGCGGGGCCTGGCTTATATCTTTGCCGACGGCAAGGCGGTGGGCGTATCCCAGGATCAATTCTTTGTGTTCGGTAACGGCCAGTTGTTCGGCGTGCCGGTACCGATCCTGATCACCATCCTGTGCTTCCTGTTCTTCGGCTGGCTGCTCAACTACACCACCTATGGGCGCAACACCATGGCCATCGGCGGCAATCCGGAAGCGGCGTTGCTGGCGGGGGTGAACGTTGACCGCACCAAGATCCTGATCTTCGCCGTACACGGCGTGATTGGCGCCCTGGCCGGCGTGATCCTGGCCTCGCGCATGACCTCCGGCCAACCGATGATCGGCCAGGGGTTCGAACTGACGGTGATCTCGGCGTGTGTGCTGGGCGGGGTGTCGTTGAGTGGCGGTATCGGCATGATCCGGCATGTGATTGCCGGGGTGCTGATCCTGGCGATCATCGAGAATGCGATGAACCTGAAGAACATCGACACGTTTTATCAATATGTGATCCGAGGGTCCATCCTGCTGCTGGCCGTGGTCATCGACCGCATGAAACAACGCTGATCCAAGCCATGTGAAGAGCAAGTGTGGGAGGGGCGGTGCGACGATTCGACTTGCTCCCGATAGCAGTGGTGCAGCACCGAATGTAACAACTGACCCACCGTCATCGGGAGCAAGCCCCCTCCCACAGTTTTAATCAGTGGTGAGTTTGAAGACGGTGTGATCCTCGGTGCTGTTGGCCAGCGCTGATCCAAGCCATGTGAGGAGCAAATGTGGGAGGAGCAAGCCCCTCCCACAGTTTTAGTCGGTAGTGAATTTGAAGACGGTGTTCTGGGTGTAGGTCTGCCCAGGGTTCAGGCGGGTCGAGGCAAACTTCGGTTGATTGGGCGCGTCCGGGAAGTGTTGGGTTTCCAGGGTGAACCCGCCCCAGTGCAGGTACGGCTTGCCGCCTTTACCCTTCACTGTGCCGTCGAGGAAGTTGCTGGTATAGAACTGCACTCCAGGCTCCGTGGTGTAGAGCTGCAACCGCCGCCCGGACTCAGGGTCATGCACCTCGGCCGCCAGTTGCTTCACATCACCTTTGCTATCCAGTGCCCAGTTGAAGTCGAACCCGCCTTGTTTCGGCTCGGCGAATTTCAGTTGCGGGTGATCATCCTTGATGTGTTGGCCGATGGCGGTGGGTTTGAGGA
This sequence comes from Pseudomonas sp. R19M, assembly GCF_050312585.1. NCBI lineage: Bacteria > Pseudomonadati > Pseudomonadota > Gammaproteobacteria > Pseudomonadales > Pseudomonadaceae > Pseudomonas > Pseudomonas sp. R19M. The sequence goes on along the minus strand of NZ_JBNPJV010000100.1, from coordinate 77,876 downwards.
AGTCCATCGGCGTGCCCTGGACGGGCGCAAGTTCGCCGGTAGGAATCAAGGTGGCATTCACCGGGGTGTAGTGGCTGGCATGCAAGGTCGCCACTTGCTTGAGGATGTCGCCGTTACCTGCGCCGGCGAGGTTGAAGTAACTGTGGTTGGTCAGGTTGAGCACGGTGGGTTTGTCGGTGCTGGCCTTGTAGTCGATGTGCAGTTCGTTGTTATCGTTAAGGCTGTAGGTGACCTCGGTTTTCAGGTTGCCCGGGAAGCCCATCTCGCCGTCCTTGGACAAGTAGGTGAGGGTGACGCCGACCGAATCCTTGCCGTTGACCGGCTTGGCTTGCCACACCTGCTTGTCGAAACCCTGGGCGCCGCCATGCAGCGCATTGGGGCCGTCGTTGAGCGGCACCTGGTAGCGTTTGCCATCGAGTTCAAAGGCACCGCCGGCGAGCCGATTGCCGAAGCGTCCGATGGTCGCGCCGAAAAACGCCGTGCCGGCCTGGTAACCCTGCACATCATCGAAGCCGAGCACCACGTCGTCGACCTTGCCGTGTTTGTCCGGCACCTTCAGCGACTGCAACACGCCGCCGTAGGTAATCACCGTGGCTTGCATGCCATGGCTGTTGCGCAGGATGTACTGTTCGACGGGCGTGCCGTCGTTGGTTTTACCGAACGGTTTGTGCTCGCTGCTGAGCCCTGCTGCCTGGGCGCCGCCGCTGGCAATCAGCAGGGACATGGCGAGGCCCGAAAGCAGGTATCGAGGGTGCTTCATGATCGAACTTCCTTTTGTTGTTTTGAGTGGAATAGTTCTACTAATGTGCGATATTTGTCGCTGTGACAGCGAATTTATAGCCTTTAAAGCCGGTTTCGTAAAATAAAATAAGACTAATTGATCGAGGCAACCGTTATATGAGTACTGCACAGGCTGTTTATCCCGACCTTGAAGGCAAGACCGTACTGATCTCCGGAGGCGCGTCAGGCATCGGCGAGTTCATGGTGCGTGCGTTCGCCGCCCAAGGCGCCAAGGTGGCCTTTGTGGACCGCGCGCAAAGCCAGGGCGAGCGCCTGGCGGCACTGCTGAACTCAAACGGGCACAGGGTAGAGTTCGTGTGCTGCGACATCACCGATGAAATCGCCTATAAGGCCGCCATCGGGCGTTTCGAGCATTCCCTGGGGCCGATCAGCGTACTGATCAACAATGCAGCCAATGACGTGCGCCACACGTTGGACGAGGTGGATTCGCAAACCTTCGACAAGCTGATCTCGGTCAACCTCAAGCACGCCTTTTTTGCCGCCAAGGCCGTGGTGCCGATGATGAAAAGCGCCGGCGGCGGCTCGATCATCAACCTGGGCTCGGTCGGTTGGATGATGGCGTCCGCCGGCTACCCCGTATACGCCGCCAGCAAGGCCGCAGCCCATGGCATGACCCGCGCATTGGCGCGGGAGCTGGGGCCAAGCCGTATCCGCGTCAATACACTGGTGCCCGGCTGGGTGATGACCGAAAAACAGCTGGCGATGTGGGTAGATGATGCGGCCCGCGAGTTGATTAGCCGCAGCCAGTGCTTGCCGGGGTCTGTCGAGCCTCAGCATATTGCCGATATGGCGCTGTTTCTGGCGTCTGATGTGTCCGCGATGTGCTCCGCGCAGAACTTTATCGTGGATGGCGGCTGGGTTTAGGTGTGATTTGGCCAGCCGTAGCCCGGCTGGCCAATGCCCTCGAGACGAGGTACGGTTTTTAACAACTCTTTACTTTTAGCGTCTGGATTACCCAAAAAACAAAGTGCTAATTTGCGCGTTTTCTGGGGGCGATGGAACGGTGTGGACAAACTAAGGGAAGTGGTTTTAAAAAAGCCGTGCTCATTTATCTTCATCATGGCTTTTGTGGTCTTGGCGGTATTGCAGTACAAGCCTGCGGTACTTAACTACACCACGCGCTTTGTCGATTTTGCCGAATATATGCTGCAGTACGGCGTCACCCTGTTTCCCATTGCGGATGATCTGCAGCCCTATCCTGACTATACGGTCTTCAATACATTACTTGTCTATCTGGTCTCCCTGCCATTTGGGCGCATCTCGATTCTTTCGATGGGCGTTCCCTTTTGTATAGCCGCCGCCTTGATGCTGGTGTTCATTTACAAGTTGGGAGCACTGCATGAAAAGAAATGGGGCGCATACGGTGTCGTGTTTGCGCTGTTCACCTGGTCTTTCCTGGACGGTGTGAATTCCTTGGCGCTGGATGTCTACCCGGCACTGTTTACGGTGATGTGTTTTTACCTGGCTTATACGGGAGAGATGTACAAGCAACGTTTGCGCTTGCTGCTGGTTCTCGCGGTTCTTGCGCTGGGCTTTGCATTTCGTGGCCCGATTGGCCTGATTGGTCCGGCCAGTGTGGTCGCCTCTTACTATCTGCTGAGCCGACAGTGGCGCATGCTGGTGGTGTTTTCCTTGCTGGCTGGCGTGGTGCTGGCCTTGGGGGTTGCCATACTCGCGTGGGCGGCCTATTTACAAGGCGGCGAGGCTTTCCTGCATGAGGTGCTGGTCATGCAGGGACTGGGACGCTTTGGCAGTGATCACGCTCCCCGTTACTACTTCTATTTTTCGGCGGGCCTGTTGACCTACGGCGTCACCGCTTTAATTGCTGTGGGCGTCATTATCAAGAAGGGCAAGCAGTTTTTTGCCGATACACCTCACCCGTCGACAGACATGCTGCTGTATCTCACCGGCTGGTTCCTGGTGGTGCTCGTGCTGTTCACGATCTCGAGTTCGAAGAAGGCGCGTTATATACTTTCAATTACGCCTGCTATTTCATTGTTGGCCGCTTATATTTTTGTAGAACGTAGCCAGCTATTTGCAAAGACGCGACAAAAGTTGTTGAAGTTCTGCTTGAACTTGCCGGCGATCGGGCTGGGCCTGTTGTTGCTGGCCTGGGTTCATGGTTTGTATGCCCAGACGCCCCTTCATCCCAATTACCTCGGTGCGTCCGTTGGCTTGATTGCCCTCGCTGCACTTCGGCCCTGGATGGAGTCGCGCCTGCGCACCTACCCACATCGCGAGTTCGTGGTTTTCTGCTTTGGTGCAGCCGCCTTTCTCCTGCTGGATTTGTTTTTCTTTAATTCCATTACTTACCATTTGGAGTTGGCCAATGAGCCGACTCCCAAATTCCTGCCTTATTGGTTTTGGTAAGGCATGCCGTCAGCGGTGCATGAGGCTATCCGCAGGGCCGGCCTTGTGCCTGGAGCGCTTGAAGGCTCCCGCTGCGGCAATGTTGAGTAACCGGCGAAAATTCGGGCATTGCGCGTGGCTGGGGGCAGAGCATGCGGCGGCATGCCGCAAGCCCTTGCTCATGGCCTGCAGTTGCTTGACCGTCGCATCAAGCTCATCGGCCTTGGCCAACAGCAGCGCTCTGTCCACGGTCACCTGACCACTGGCGGGCAGCATGGCCTGTATCTCGTCCAGTGAGAGGCCTCCCGCTTGCCCGAGTGCAATCACCGCCAATTGCTCGACCACTGCTGCGGAAAACTGGCGGCGAGCGCCGGGTGGGCTGATTGCCGTGATCAAGCCTTTCTTCTCATAGAAACGCAAGGTGTGGGCAGGAATGCCCGTGCGCTTGACGACCTCAGTGATATCCATTGATAGACCATTGACTTGAAGTTGACTTCAACTTCTATGATGCCTGCGCATGTTTAATCGGTCCATGGACAAGAGGTGGATATGGCATCGCTGGAGATGGCTGCACAGGTTGTTTTGTTGGGCGCCGGGGCTACGGTGGTGATGGATGTGTGGATGTTGATCCTGAAAGCCCTTGGCGTTCCAACGCTGAATTTCGCGCTGGTTGGACGCTGGGTCGGGCATGCCTGCCGAGGGCAGTTCGCTCATCGCAGCATTGGGCAAGCGATGCCCGTGCGAGGTGAAGTCGCTCTGGGCTGGATTGCGCACTACGTCACAGGCGTTGTGTTTGCCGTGTTGCTGGTGTGGATTCAAGGTGTTGACTGGCTGCAGCAACCCACCTTCCTGCCGGCACTCGCGTGGGGCGTGGTCACAGTGGCTGTACCACTGTGTGTGATACAGCCCGCCATGGGGGCGGGATTCGCATCCTCCAGGACGCCGACGCCGGGCAAGAACCGCCTGCGCAGTTTGATCAGCCATGCCGTGTTCGGCGTGGGCCTCTACCTGGCCGGGGTCGCGATTAGCTGGGCCTAGAGAGGCACCCAATGCAATCGCGGCCAATGCCGTAGCGTCGCCCCTGTGGCTTTTTTCAGCCCTGTGGCTGCACAAAGTCTTCCTCGAAGTGCTCGTGTTCACCTCGTGTATCACCCTGGCGACGCAGCACTTCCATCTGGCGCAGTTCCACGCGGCGGATCTTGCCGGAAATGGTCTTGGGCAGCTCGCTGACGAACTCGATACGCCGCACCCGCTTGTAGGGCGCCAATTGTTCACGGGCGAAAGCCAGGATGTGGCGGGCCAACTCGGCGTCGCCGACGCTGTCATGGGCCAGGATCAGGAATGCCTTGGGCACGGCCAGGCGCAACGGGTCGGGGCTCGGCACCACGGCCACTTCCATCACGGCCGGGTGTTCGATCAGTGCGCTTTCCAGTTCGAAAGGGCTGATGCGATAGTCGGAGGCTTTGAACACATCGTCGGCGCGCCCCACGAACGTGATGTAACCGTCGGCGTCGATCTGTGCGGTGTCGCCGGTGCGGTAGTAGCCGTCGCGCATCACTTCTGCGGTTTTTTCCGGGCTGTCTTCGTAGCCGAGCATCAAGCCGAGCGGGCGTACCGCCAGGGGCAAGGCGACTTCTCCCTCGGTGCCGGGCCGGCCGTCGGGATCGAGCAGCGCCACTTGGTAACCCGGTAATGGGCGGCCCATGGAGCCTGGCTTGAGCACCTGGCCGGGTGTGTTGCCCACCAGGGCGGTGGTTTCCGATTGGCCAAAACCGTCGCGCAGCGGCAGCCCCCAGGCCAGCTGGATCTGCTCGATGATTTCCGGGTTCAGCGGCTCACCGGCGCCCACCAGTTCACGCAGGTTCAGGCGTGGCTTGTAGGTGGCCAGGTCTTCCTGGATCAGCATGCGCCACACCGTGGGCGGGGCGCACAGGCTGGTCACGCCGTAGCGTTCCAGCGCGCCGAGCAGGGCCGGTGCGCTGAACCGCGCCACGTTATGAATAAAGATGCAGGCACCGGCATTCCAGGGGGCGAAGAGGCAGCTCCAGGCATGCTTGGCCCAGCCCGGCGAGGAAATATTCAGGTGCAGGTCGCCTGGCTGCAGGCCGATCCAGTACATAGTCGACAGGTGGCCCACCGGATAGCTCTGGTGACTGTGCAACACCATTTTGGGTTTCGAGGTGGTGCCGGAGGTGAAGTACAGCAGCATCGGGTCGATGGCCTGGGTGCTGCCGTCGGCTTGGAACGCCTCGGGATATTCGAAGGCGGCACTGTGGGCGACCCAACCGGAGGGTGGCGAGCCGACACAAATACGATTACAGCCGTCAGCCAGGCCGGTGAACTTGCTGATATGTGCCTGGCCGACCACCAGATGGCGTACTTGCCCGCGCTCGATGCGGTCGCGCAGGTCATCGGGGTTCAACAGCGCCGTGGCGGGGATGACCACGGCGCCGAGCTTGAAGGCGGCGAGCATGGTTTCCCACAGCGCCACATCATTGCCGAGCATCAACAGGATGCGCTCACCACGCCGCACTCCGAGGGCACGCAGGTGGTTGGCGACCTGGTTGGAGCGTGCCGACAGTTGCTGGAAGCTGTAGCGCTGCTCACTGCCGTCTTCTTCGACGATCCACAGTGCATCGGCCGAATTGCCCTCAGCCATGGCATCGAAGTAATCCAAGGCCCAGTTGAATGCGTCCAGCTGCGGCCAGCGGAAATCGCGGACGGCGGTGGCGTAGTCAGTGCGGTGAGCGAGGAGAAAATCCCGAGCGGCCAGGAAGGGCTGGGTCATGGTGGCTGTCCTTAATTATTGTTGTGGGGACTGGCCCCCGGCGCGACCGGGTGGCTGAGCCGAGTATAGGCACGCATAAATCAGAGCAGAACGCTCAAAAACACCACTGCGTTGTGCAAAAAAGTCATGGGGGCCGGCAACATCGAGGTGTGATTGACGGTTAATACATAAAAGTCCAGTATGGAATTATAAGTACAAAAAAGTAGCGTCACCTCGTTCTTCACGCTTGCCAAACCAACAACAATTCGCGAGAACACGACCATGAAGAAACGCGCGCTCATCACAGCCTTGACCTTGGGCTTGATCGCCTCCAGCCATCTGCTGGCCGCCGAGAAAACCCTGCGCATCGGCATTGAAGCGGCCTATCCACCGTTCGCTTCCAAGACCCAGGAAGGCAAGATCGTCGGGTTCGACTACGACATCGGCAACGCGTTATGCGCGCAGATGCAAGCCAAGTGCGTGTGGGTAGAGGGTGAGTTCGACGGGCTGATTCCTTCCCTCAAGGTGAAGAAAATCGACATGGCCTTGTCGTCCATGACCATCAACGAAGACCGCAGGAAGTCGGTGGATTTCACCCACAAGTATTACTTCACCGGCTCGCGGCTGGTGATGAAGGAGGGGGCGGTGGTGGACGATCAGTACGCCAGCCTCAAGGGCAAGACCGTCGGCGTGCAACGCGCCACGACCACCGACCGCTATGCCACCGAGGTGTTCGAGCCCCAAGGGATCAACGTCAAGCGCTACAGCAACAATGAAGAGATCTACATGGACCTGGCCGCAGGCCGCCTGGATGCGATTTTCGCCGACACCATCCCCCTCAGCGACTTCCTGTCGATGCCGCGTGGCAAGGGCTATGCCTTTGTCGGCCCGGAGCTAAAGGACCCCAAGTACGTGGGCGAGGGCGCCGGTATTGCGGTGCGCAAGGGCAACACGGCGTTGGTCAGTGAGCTGAACGCCGCGATTGACGGCATCCGCGCGAACGGCGAGTACCAGAAGATTTCCCAGCAGTACTTCAAGTCCGACATCTATGGCGATTGATAACCCCTGTCCCAACTGTAGTGAGCGGGCTTGCCCTAATGTCTGTCAGTTAAGCGATAGAGCAGACGATGGATAACCTGTGGGAGGGAGCAAGCCCCCTCCCACCGTGACAGCGTTAAGCCTTAACTGACTGGCATCAGGGCAAGCCCGCTCACTACAACTTCAGTTCTTTCAGGTGTTTGTAGACGGTCGCCCGGCCCATGCCCAGCACATTGGCCACATAGTTGGAGGCACTCTTGCCCTTGAATGCGCCCTCGGCATGCAGCGCCAGTACCAGTTCGCGTTTGTGGTCACGGGTCAGCAGGTTCAGGCTCAGTTGGCGTTCACGCATCCAGGCGTGCAGGAACGTGTTGATGCGTTCCTGCCAGTCATCGCGAAACAGCGAGTCCGGCTGGGGGATCAGCTTGCTGGGCGACAGGAACAGGTCCAGCGCCGCCTTGGCGTTTTCGAACAGTGAAATATTCAGGTTGATGCACAGTACCGCGAGGCGATGGCCCTGGTGGTCGTGCAACACGGTACTCAGGCTACGAATTTTCTGACCGTCCCAATTGAGCTTTTCGTAAGGGCCGATATTCACTTCGCTGACGTCATCGCTGAGCATGTCCTCCAGCGAGGAGTCATCGCCAATGGCCCGTTTCGACAGGTTATTGGCGATGTAGTCGACGGTTTGCGTGCGCAAGTCATGCAGCACCACTTCCGCATGGGGAAAGAACAACGTGGCGATCGCATCGGCGATCGCACGGAAGTTCTGCATGACCTTGTCGTGTTCAGCGGTGTTCATCAATGGGGCTCCAGGCGGACGGGGGAGAGCATACCAGCGTCCAGGCCGAACCGCGTCAGGTGCTCGGGCAATGGGGCGCCGCGTGCCAGGGCGGCGCTGGCCTGGCCCATGGCGGGCGAGGTCTGGATACCATAGCCGCCTTGCGCCGCAACCCAGAACAGCCCAGGCACGCGGGTATCGAAGCCCGACAGCAAATCACCATCCGGCACAAAGCTGCGCAGGCCGGCCCAGGTGCGGGTGGGGCGGCGGATGGTCAGGGTGGTGGCTTCTTCGATCTGGTAGATGCCCATGGCGATGTCCAGTTCTTCGGGCTGCACATCCTGGGGTTCCACCGGGTCGGCATTGGCCGGTGAACCGAGGAACATGCCGGCATCGGGCTTGATGTAGAAAGCTTCGTCGAGGGCCACCAGCATCGGCCAGGCATGGCTGTCGACACCCTCAGGCCCGGCGAAGATAAACGCCGAGCGGCGCTTGGGTTGCAGGCCGATGGACGCGGCGCCCGCCAGCGCGCCGATGGAATCGGCCCAGGCCCCGGCGGCATTGATGATAACCGGGGCGGTGAAGGTCGCGTGCTGGGTACGCACCTGCCACAGGCCGTCGGCATCGCGGCTCAGGCCCAGCACGTGGCTGTCGGTGTGCACTTCGCCCTGATTGCGGCGGATGCCGCGCAAATAGCCTTGGTGCAGGGCGTCGGTGTCGATGTCGCTGGCCGTCGGGTCATAGATCGCACCATGGACTTTTTCGCGGAGCAGGATCGGCAAGCGTGCGCAAGCCTCGTCGGCACTCAACTGTTCGACCTGCGGCACCGTGGCCTTGGCGCTCAGGTATTGGGCGTTCAATTCGGCGGGGTCATTGTTGAAGTCGACGGTCAACTCACCCCGTGGCGTGAGCAACGGGTGCTCACAGAAACCTGCGGGCGGGTTATCGAAGAACGCCCGGCTGGCCAGGGTCAGGGCACGCACTTGCGACGTACCATAAGCGGCGGTGTAGAGCGCCGCCGAGCGCCCGGTGGAGTGATAGGCCGGGTGGTTTTCACGCTCCAGCACCAACACCTTGCCGTGCGGCGACAGCCAGAAACCCGTGGACGCACCCGCAATGCCGCCGCCGATGATGATGAAGTCTGCATGGCTCATGAACATCTCCTTGAATGGGATTCAGCGCTGGATCTGGTAGAGGGCATTGGCCAGTGCCACGTCTTCCAGGCCCAGCCCGATGGAGCGGAAAAAAACGTGGCGATCGTAGTCCGGACGCTGTGCCCTGTCGCTGAGCAACTCGGGCAGGTCGCCGACCACGGCGCGTTTATCCCAGCCGTGCTGCTCGGCAGCAATCAGCATTTCACCGGCCGCGTCTGGGGTGGTCTGGCGATAGTCGCAGAATACGTGCATGGCGTTCAGGCACTGGGGCGGTACTTCATGGGCACGGGGGGCGTTGGTGCTGATGGAGGTGATCAGCGCCGGTTTACTCAGGTGCGACGGATCGATCACCGGACCGGCCGACGAGGTGCACAGCAGGATAACGTCGGCGTCTTGCACGGCCTCGTCGCAGGATCGGGCCAGACTCAGGCGCGGGTCCAGCGCCTTGAGCTGCGCGAGGGTTTCAACGCCGGCACTGCCAAGGCTTGGCGAATACAGACGGATGCTTTGCCAACCGCGCAGGTGCTGCACGTAGTGCAGGTGCGCCTGGGCGACCTTGCCGCTGCCGATAATCGCCAGGCGTCGGGCTGCCACGGGCGCCAGGGCATCCACGGCCAGTGCTGTCGTGGCGGCGGTGCGGGCGATGGTCAGTTCTGCCGCGTCGCACAGCAGCAGCGGCTGCCCGGTGTGCATCGACATCAGCAATGTCCAAGCCGTCACCAATGGCCCTTGCTCGCGCACGATATACGGCGAAGTCTTGACGCCGTACACCTCGTCGGCGGCCAGCACGCCCAGGTAATTGATGAAGTCACCCGCGCCGTGCGGGAACTCTACCCACTGTTGCGCGGGCTGCACCGCTTGCCCGGCGGCCAGGTCGCGAAACAGCTGGTGCAGGATGTGCGGCACATCGACTTGTGCGAGCAGTTCACGGGCCTGGCCCTGGTTGATCACGAGAGGCGTGCTGGACATGGATATCTCCGCATAAACTATTTTGTCCATTATGGACTTTTAGTTATGCTTGGCAATATCCGCACGAAAAAAGCGTTGCGAACGTTACGTCGCCAGCCACACCGTGACACACAACCCCCGCTGCTGCGCCTCATCGGTAAACCCCAATTGCACCTGTGCCCCGGTGCGCTCGGCAATCGCCTTGACGATCGACAGGCCCAACCCGGAGCCGGCCTCCTCAGTGCCCAGGCTGCGATAGAACGGGTCGAACACCCGCGCTTGTTCTTCCACGGTGATACCAGGCCCCGAATCCTTGATTTGCAACTGGACCGCGCCAGGCATCGCCACCACCGACAGGTCGATCCGTCCGCCCGAGGGGGTATAGCGGATGGCGTTATCGACCAGGTTTTTCACCAGGGTGAACAGATCCATCGGGTTGAACATCACCGGCACGTCCACGGCGCTGTCGACGCCGATATCGATCTGCTTGGCCTCGGCCAATGGCAGTAGATCCTCCAGCACCTGCCGATACACGTCATGCACGGACAGTTGGGTGGGCGCCCGATCCGTCGCCGATTGCGCCGCTGCCAGGCTCAGCAGTTGGTCGATCAGTTTGCGGCCACGCTCGATGCCCCGGGACAATGGCAAGAACCGTTCGCGGGTGATCGGCGACATGTCGGTGGCGGCCAGTCGGTCGGCCTGCAGCGACAGGGCGGTCATGGGCGAGCGCAGTTCATGGGCGGCATCGGCGACAAAGCGGCGCTGGCTGTCCATGGACTGTGCGACACGGCCCAGCAGACGGTTGATCGCCACCACGAACGGGCGCACTTCGGTCGGTAGATGCTGCTCATCAATCGGGTGCAATGCCTGCTCGGCACGCTGGTCGATCTCCGCTGCCAGTACCCCGATCGGGCGGAACAGCTTGCGCACCAGGTCGCCCACTACCAACAACAGCACTGGAAACAAAATCAGAAACGGCAGCAGACTGCGCCATGCGCTTTCGCGGGCATCCTTGTCGCGTGCATCCTGCTCCTGGGCCACGGCAATGCGCTCGCCTTTGGAGGTGGTGTGCACCAGCACACGGAAGGCTTCGCCGGCCACCTCGACCGTGGACAGGCCATCGGTGAGCGTGGTGGGAAAGGGCAGGGGCAGCGCCTCATCGGTGGTGCCTGTCGAATGCCGGCTGTCACCCAGGTACTGGATGATCACCCGGGACTCTTCGTCATCCCCCTCGATGGCCTTGCCTTGCGGGTAGTTCAGGCTCATCTGCTGACGATCGAACAGCATGGCGACCTGGCGCAGGGTGTCGTCCTGTTGTTCGTGGGTTTCTTCAAAAGCGGAGACGAAGGCAAACACACTGGCCACCAGCGCCACCAACAGAATCGCCAGGGACAGGGTCACCGATAACCGCAGTTGAACCGACTCACTCAAACGTTTTTTGAAACCATCCATCCCATGCCCCTGACGTTCTTGATCACGTGAGTGCCTAACTTGCGCCGCAAGGCGTGAATCAAGAACTCGATGGCGTTGCTTTCCACCTCGTTGCCCCAGCCATACAAGCGATCTTCCAGTTCACTGCGCGAGAGGATCGCTCCCGGGCGGATCAACAAGGCTTGCAACAGCGCGAACTCGCGGCTGGAGAGTGCCACGCCAGGTTGTTCCGCGCTGCTGGCTTCTTTGGAGAGCAGGTCCAGCGAGACCACCCCGTTGCTGAGCAAGGATGACGCGCTGCCGCCTTTACGGCGCAGCACGGCGCGCATGCGGGCCAGCAGTTCGGGCATGTCGAAGGGCTTGAGCAAGTAGTCGTCGGCACCGCCGTCGAGCCCCCGCAGGCGGTCGTCGAGGCTGTCGCGGGCGGTGATGATCAGCAGCGGCACCGGGTTGTTGCGGCTGCGAAGGGTCTCCAGCACTTGCAAGCCATCCTTGCCGGGCAGGCCCAGGTCCAACAGCACCAGGTCATAGGGATGGGTGTCCAGGGCGGCCAGGGCCGTGACACCATTGTTGACCCAGTCGGCGGCATAGCTTGCATCGCTGAGCGCGCGCTGGATGGCATCACCAATCATCGGGTCGTCCTCGACCAGCAGTATCCGCATGTTTCTCTCCACGCAAAAAAAACGCGGCGAAAGGATCGCCGCGTGTGTATTGAAGCACCTGTGCCGAACCGCGTCAGCCTTTCATCGAGTCGAAGGTCTTGAGCAGGTCATCCATCGAGGCCTTGCAGGTGGCTTGGTTCGGGTTGCTGTCACGCAAGTCCGAGAGGGCACGGTCGATGGCTTTGTCCAGCACATGCCAGTCGCTCGCGGCCCGTGGCTTGATGCCGGCTTCGGCGGCGTCCCAACTGGTTTCCAGGTCCTTGATACGGGCCTTGGCGCCGGGCAGGTCATTCTTGGCGACCCGTGCGGACACATCTGCCGCGATGCTGCGGAATTCGGACAGGTCACCCAGTTTCGAGGCGTGGGCCTGGCTGCTGGTCGGGTTGGCGTCGGCGGCGTCCTTGGGCTTGTCGGCTGGTTTCGAGCAACCCGTGGCCAGGGTCAGCATAAAGATGGCCGAGGCGATGGCGACGCGGCGAAGCAGGTTTTGAGCGATACGCATGAGGATTTCCTTGCTAGCAGAGATTATTGAGTGATGGCTTTGCGGTTACCGACGCTGATTTGCGCGACGGCCACCAGCAGTACGATGACGCAGAGGAACAGCGCGCTGGTCCAACTGGCGCCCATGCCCAGGCCGCCGTAGGTCTTGGCTTGGGTGAGCAGGTCGCCGAGGGAGGCGCCGAACGGCCGAGTGAGGATGTAGGCGACCCAGAAGGTCAGCACGCTGTTGACGCCCAGGCGCCAGGCCACCAGGGCAATCGCGATCAGACCGGCGAAGATCACTGCACCGAGGGTGAAGCCCAGGCCCAGCGCTTCGGTGGCGAGGTCCCCGGCGGCGGTGCCCAGGGCGAAGGTGCACAGCACCGTGGTCCAATAGAACCACTCACGCCGTGGGGTCACAATGTCGCGGATCGACAGGCTGCGTTCCGTGCGGAACCAGACGATGAAGTTGAGGGCGAGCAATACCGAAAAAATCGCCGTGCTGGTGTACAGGCTCACGTCGAGCTTATCGGTAAGGATATCGGTGATCTGTGTGCCGACGATGCTTACCAGCACCACGGTCAGCCAGTAGATCCAAGGCGTGTAGGCTTTGGTGCGCATCTGGCAGAACAACGCCACCGCCAGCAGCGCGGCCATGCCGATGCTGGTCCAGCCGGCGCCGAAACCGGCATTGACGGCGAGGTAATCCGCGCCGGTTTCGCCCACGGTGGTGGACAAGATCTTGATCACCCAGAATGACAGCGTCACCTCGGGTACTTTGTTCAGCCAGCGGGCTGCTGTGGCATTCATGGGGTAGTTCTCCTTGACTGCGCTGTGGTTGGCGCAGGGGAGAAGGTAAGCCCCGAAACTTAGCTGAGACTGAGCGCCGCGTCTTTTTTCAGGATATGCGCCATGCCGATCGTGGTGAGGTGCACCTCAGTGCCGGTCGGCGGCGCCTGCAAGCCCGAACTGCGCACCAGGATGGCCTGGCCCGGTTCGTCCTCATCGGGGTGCAATACCACGGTCAGGGTGCAGGTATTGCCGCCGAATTCGCGCTCGGTCACCACGCCACGGCAACCGGCATCACCGCTGGTGCTCAACTGCAGCTGCTCCGGGCGCAGCATGATCCGTGTGGTGTCGTGCAGGGACGGGTTGTCGACCGGTACGCGCCCCAGGCCGCAATGCGCCCAGCCGCCTTCGACCCTGGCGGGCAGCACCACTGCTTCACCGAGGAACAACGCGGTTTGCTCATCGACCGGGTATTGGTACAGGTCCATCGGGTGGCCCGATTGCACCAGGCGGCCCTGGCGCATCACCGCCAGTTGGTCGGCAAATGACAGCGCCTCACTTTGGTCGTGGGTCACCAGAATGGTGGTGATGCCGGCGTCGCTCAGAAGGCGTGCAACCATCTTGCGCATGGCCGAGCGCAAGCCGGTGTCCAGTGCCGAAAACGGCTCGTCCAGCAGCATCAGCCGTGGCTGTTGCGCCAATGCACGGGCCAGGGCGACACGCTGCTGCTGGCCGCCGGACAACTCGTGGGGCCAGCGCCGGGCCATGTTGGCGTCCAGGGCCACGCTGTCCATCAGCTCGGCGATGCGGGTGTCGCGGGCCTCACCTTTGGTCGCCAGGCCGAAGCCGATGTTGTCGGCCACGGTCATGTGCGGGAACAGCGCGCCGTCTTGCGGCACGTAGCCGATCTGGCGCTGGTGCGCCGGTACGGCGTGGGTGGCGTCCACCAGGGTCTGGCCGTTGAGGGTCAGGCGGCCGGTGTCGGGGAATTCAAAGCCTGCGATCATGCGCAGCAAGGTGGTCTTGCCGGAGCCGGACGGCCCGACGATCACTGTGCGGCTGCCCGTGGGCACCGACAGACTGACGTCCGCCAGGGCACGCTGGGTGCCGAAGGTCTTGCAGAGGGCGTGGAGTTCGAGGGCGTTCATCGGCCTGCCGTGCGTTTGGATTGGTGGTAGAGAAGGCCGGTCAACGGCAGTGAGAGCAGGATCATGATCAGCGCATAGGGCGCCGCGGCGGCGTAATCGATTTCGCTGGTCATTGCCCAGAACCCGGTGGCCAGGGTGCGCGTGCCGTTGGGGGCCAACAACAGCGTCGCCGTCAGTTCATTGGTGATCGCCAGGAACACCAACGCGGCCCCCGCAGCGGCGGCGGGGGCGGCCAGGCGCATGGTGATCAGCCACAACGCGCGGCCCGGCGAACGGCCGAGGCTGCGTGCCATGTTTTCCAGCTCTACCGGCGCCTGGGCGATACCGGCGCGCAGACTCACCAGCGCCCGTGGCAGGAACATCAGCAAGTAGGCGAGCAGCACGGTGATCGTGGTCTGGTAGATCGGTCGGGCGAAGTGGATGGTCACCGTGACCAGGGCCAGCGCGACGACGATACCCGGCAGCGAGCTGGTGATGTAATTGCAGCCCTCCAGCATGCGCTGCAAGCGCCCCGGCGCACGGATCGACAGCCACGCGATCGGTACCGCCGCGCACGTGGTCAACAGCGCCCCGGCAATCCCCAGCAGCACGGTCTGTTCCAGTGCCGGCAACAGTTCGCCGAGCTGCCAGACCTCGCTGCCACCGGCGATCAGCCATTTGCCCAGGGTGACCAGCGGAACGCCCAGGGCCAGTGCGCAGGTGGCGACTTGCAAGGCCAGGGCGAGCAGGGTGGTGGTCGCGCCCAGTGTGACGGTGCGCTGTTCGCGGGCGCTGCCGGAACCGACCCGCGCATAGCGCGCATGCCCGCGTGCGGCGGATTCGACGGTCAGCATCGCCAGGCAGCACAACGCCAACACCGCAGCCAGCATGTTCGCCGCCGGGCCGTTAAAGGTGGATTTGAACTGATCGAAAATGGCCGTGGTGAAGGTGTCGAAGCGGATCATCGCGTACAGGCCATATTCGGCCAGCAGGTGCAGGCCCACCAGCAGCGCGCCGCCGCAGATCGCCAGGCGCAGTTGTGGCAGCACCACCCGCCAGAACACCGCCCAGGGCTTGAGCCCCATGGATTCGGCCACGTCTTCGATGGCCGGATCAAGCCGGCGCAACGTCGCCGCCACCGGCAAATACAAAAACGGGAAGTAGGCAATCACCGACACCAGCACGCCCGCCGGCAAGCCGTGGATCGACGGCACCAGGCTGACCCAGGCGTAACTGTGCACAAACGCCGGCACCGCCAGCGGCGCCACGGCCAACAACGACCAGGCGCGCCGCCCCGGCAGGTTGCTGCGCTCGGTCAGCCATGCCAGCGCAATGCCCAGCGCCATGCACAACGGTAAGGTGAACAGCACCAGCAATACGGTGTTGAGCAACAGTTCGCCCACACGCGGGCGCCACACCAGCGCTTCGATCTGCGCCCAGCCAATTTGCCACGACACGCCGATCACAAACGCGATCGGCAGCAGGGCCAGCAGCGAAACCAGTACCGACAAACTGGTGACCCACGTGCCGCCACGGCTTTTGAACAGGCCGTGGAAGCGTTTGCGCGGCGACGCGTGGGCGATGCCGGTCAGGGAAGGTTCAGGCAACAATCAGAGCAGTCCGGCCTGGGTCATCAGCTCGACCGCTTTTTTGCTGTTGAGCTTGGACGCGTCGACTTTCGGTGCATCCAATTGCGCCAGCGGGGTCAGCTTGGGGTTGGACTGGGCGTTCAGGCCCACCGCGTATTCGAACGAGTTGCCGTCCTTGAGAATCGCCTGGCCGTCTTTGCCGGTGATCCACTTCAGGAAGGCTTGGGCCTGTTCTTTATGTTTGCTGGAGGCCAAGACGCCGCCACCGGAGATGCTCACGAACGCGCCCGGATCCTGATGCTTGAAGTAGTGCAACTGGGTGTTCTTGCTGTTTTCACCGGTCTTGGACTGATCGACGAAGCTGTAATAGTGATAGATCACGCCGCTGTCGACCTGGCCAGCGTTGACGGCTTTGAGCACGGCGCTGTTGCCACGGTAGATGCTCGCGTTGGCCTTCATTGCCTTGAGCCAGTCGAGGGTGGCGGCTTCGCCCTTGAGTTCCAGCACGGCGGCGACGATGGCCTGGAAGTCGGCACCGGCCGGCGAAGCGGCCCAACGGCCTTTCCAGCTTGGCGAGGCCAGGTCCATCAGCGATTTGGGCAGATCGGCGTCTTTCAGTTTGCTCGGGTTGTACACAAACACCGTGGAGCGTGCGGCAATCCCCAGCCATTTGCCGTGAGCCGGACGGTAGGCAGGATCAACCTGTTCCAGGGTGGCGGGTGCGACCGGCGCGAACAGGCCGGCGTTGTCCACCAGGACCATGGCCGGGGAGTTTTCGGTGAGGAACACATCCGCCGGGGAGGCAGCGCCTTCCTGCACGATCTGGTTGCCCATCTCCGTGTCATCGCCATTGCGGATCGTCACCGGAATCCCGGTTTCCTGGGTGAAGCCTTCGACCCAGGCCTTGGTGAGGCTTTCGTGCTGGGCGTTGTACACCACCAGGCCGACCGGTTCACTGGCGGCGTACACGTGCCCGGCGCTGACCAAGGCAGTGGCGAGCAGGGCTTTTTTGACGAACGAGGGAAGGCGGCTGGTCATGCGGTGAAAGCTCCGGGTTTTTATGGCTGCACGGGAGATCCGCGAGTGGTGTTCGAGATTAAACCAATAGGAATCATTTGCATATTGAAGCGCGGCGAATGTAGGGCCGGGAATGAGAAAAAAACGTCAAAAAAACGTGATAAATATCGTCGAGCGCAGCGCTCAAAACCCATGAGGGAGGGTAGCCTCATTCCCGTCAGTCAAGAATATCCGCCCCGACCCGGCCTTGTAGTGAGCGGGCTTGCCCCGCGCTGGGTGGCGCAGCCGCCCTAATCCAGGCACCGCGTTTTTTCTGAAACACCACGGCGTCCTTATTGGGGCGGCTTCGCCACCCAGCGCGGGGCAAGCCCGCTCACTACAATGCGGGTTTCCACAGGGGGCTAGAGCGTCTTGGCGGTAGTCCTGCCTACCAATTCCACCCGGCACCCAGGCTGCGCATCGCTGACCGTCAGTTGCATGTCATGCAGCCGCGCCACCGCCGCCACCATGCTCAACCCCAGCCCATTGCCCGGTGTGTGCCGGCTCGCTTCGGCGCGATACAAGCGGCGTAGTACCGCCTGGCGCTCGGCTTCGGGAATGCCGGGGCCGTTGTCGGTCACGTGAATGCCGGTCCAGGCCGCATCGGCAATCACGCTCAGCCGCACCTGGCTGTTCCCGGGTGAAAACTTGATGGCGTTATCCAGCAAATTGCACAGCGCATCGAATAACAGTTGCGCATCACCGGCGATGATCACCGGGGCGTCGTGGGTGTCGACGCTGAGGACCGTGCCACGCTCTTCGGCCAGCGGCTCGTAAAGCTCGGCGGCGTCGGCGGCGATCAGGTTGAGGTCGACCGGGGCGAAGTGGCTGCGCCGGGCGCTGTTTTCGATTTCAGAGATGCGCAGCAATGCCTTGAAGGTCAGCAGCAACCCCTTGGCCTCGCTCAGCGCGGCGTCCACGCTGGCGGCATAGTCGGCGGGGGCCATGTCACGGCGTTGTGCACGCTCAAGGCCGGCGATCAGGCGGGTCAAAGGGGTGCGCAGGTCATGGGCGATGTCATCGCACACGCCTTTGACCTCGCTCATCAAGCGTTCCAACTCATCGAGCATGCCGTTGACCACCTGGGCCAGGCGGTCGATGTCGTCGTTGTTGCCGCGTACCGGCAGGCGGCCGCTCAGGTCGCCTTCGATAATGCCTGTGATCGAACGGCTGACCTTGTCCAGGCGACGATGGGCCAGGTAGCCCAGCCCTACCGCGCCCACCAGTCCGACCAGCAGCAACAGCAGCCCGCCGGAGATCAGTGCATTGATCAGCAGTTCGTCGAATTCGCGGATGTCATGCACATCCTGGGCAACCAGCAGCAGCTTGCCGTCATCCAGTCGATGCACGATAAAACGCACGGGCCGGTGGTGCCCGTTGGTTTTGAGCCAGCGAAATTCCTGGGGTTTGTCCAACGCCGTATACGCCGGCAACTGACGAATCGCGCCGGCAATGAACTGCCCCTGTGCATCGAACAGGCTGTGGGGCAGGCGGCCGTCGGTGTCTTGGGCGGCGTGTTTGCGGATTTCATGCAGGCGCAACTCGGCGTCTTGTGCACTGCGGTTTTCCACCTGGCGATACAGCGCGGTATCCGCTTCGGTTTTCAGGTAGAACGAGGTCTGCCAGTAGATATAGCCGAACAACGCCAGGAACGAGCAGCCGAACAGACCCAGAAACAAGAGCCCGGTACGAAAGCTGATGGTCCGCGGGATTTCACTCAGGCGTGCGAAGGACATAGCCGGCTCCTCGCACGGTATGGATCATCTGTCCTTCGCCGTCGCCATCGATTTTACGGCGCAGGCGGCCGATGTGCACTTCGATGACATTGGTGCGCTCGTCGTAGCGGTAATTCCACACGGCCTCGAACAGCATGGTGCGGGTGATGACCAGGCCGGCGTTGCGCATCAGGTGTTCGAGCAGGGCGTATTCGCGCGGGACCAGTTCGATGGTGCGCTCGCCACGACGTACGGTACGGCGCAGCAGGTCGACTTCCAGGTTGGCCACGCGCAGGTGGGTTTCCGGCGCCGGGGCCGCCGGTTCGGCGCGGCGGCGGTTGAGCGCATCCAGGCGAGCGGTCAGCTCAATGAACTCGAAGGGTTTGGTCAGGTAGTCATCGCCACCGGCACGCAGCCCGCGCACGCGTTCATCCAGGGCGCTCAAGGCGCTGAGGATCAGCACCGGCGTGGTGGTGCCCGCCGCGCGCAATGCAGTGAGCACGCCCAGGCCATCGAGGCCGCCGGGCAACATGCGGTCGAGCACGATCAGGTCAAACGGCTCGCTCAAGGCTTTGAGCAGGCCGTCGCGACCGTTCAGCGCCGTGGTCACGCTGAAGCCGTAGTCGATCAGCGCCAGTTCGATTTCGCGGGCGGTGGTTAAGTCGTCTTCAACGACCAGAACATGAGTCATGGCAAGAGAACCGGTCACGTCTTCAGGGCAGAGGTGGCATAGTGTGGCAAAGCCTGGAGCGGCGCCACGTTCCCGCCAGATAAATTAAAGTTTAGATTCGAGCTGGAGATACAAGCGTGCGCATTCTTGTGGTTGAAGATGACGAGCAGACCGCCAACTACCTGCTGCGCGGTTTAAGCGAAAGCGGGCATGTGGTGGATGTGGCCGTGGACGGCACCAGCGGCCTCGGCCTGGCGCTGGAGGGCATTCACGACGTGTTGATCGTCGACCGGCGCCTGCCGGGCCTGGACGGCATTGCCTTGGTCAAGGCACTGCGCGCACGCCAGTCGCGGGTGCCGGTGTTGATGCTCAGCGCCCAATCATCGACTCGCGACAAGGTCGAGGGCCTGCAAGCGGGTTGCGATGATTACCTGTCCAAACCCTATGCGTTTGCCGAAGTGCTGGCGCGACTCGATGCGTTGCTGCGTGGCCGCGAACAATCGGGCAGAACCCTGCACGTCGGCGAGTTGCAACTTGACTGCGCCACCCGCACCGCCGTGCGCCAGGGGCGTAGCATTGCCCTGCAGCACCGCGAAGCCCTGTTGCTGGAAAAGCTCATGCGCCACAGTGGCCAGGTGGTGACCCGCGACATGTTGCTCGACAGTGCCTGGGACTACGACTTCGACCCCAACGACAACGTGATCGACAAACACATCCACCGCTTGCGGCGCAAATTGGATGAAGGCTTCGAGTACTCGCTGATCAAGACCATCCCCGGGGCCGGCTACAGCTTCCAGGTTTCTTAAACAAAAGTTTATCGACTGACGAACGCCCTGGCAGGCACCTCTCGCTATCTTCGCCGCATTCTTTAGCGGGGGGCGGGTGCCCATGTCAGTTGCAAGAACCTCTTTATGGCTTGTCGGCCTGCTGCTCAGCGGTTGTTCGATGGTGCCCGATTATCAAACGCCCACCTTACCCCTGGCCCCGCAATGGGATGCCGGGGCGTCGGCGTCGGCGGCGCAGGGCGGGCGCTGGTGGCGCGAATTCCACAGCGCCGAGCTGGACCAGTTGATCGCCCGTGGCCTGGCCGCCAACTACACGCTCAAGGCGGCGGTCAGTCGTATCGATGAAGCCCGCGCTTCGTCGCAAGTGGCGGGCGCGGCGCAGTTTCCGGCGCTGAATCTGGGAGGCAACTTCCAACGCCAGAACAATTACGGCACCACACCAAAACGCAGCGTGTTTGCCGAAGCCACCTATGAGCTGGACTTCTGGGGCAAACAGCGTGCAGCGGCAGACTCGGCAGACGCACTGGCCAAGGCTACGGTGTTTGATGCGGGCACCTTGCGTATGAGCTTGAGCGCAAGCATCGCCGACAGTTATTTCCAGGTGCTGTCCCTGCAAGAGCGCCTGCGCCTGGCCCAATCCATCGCCGACGATGCGCGCCAAGTGCTCGACCTGGTGGAGGTGCAAGCCCGCCAGGGCGCCGTGTCCAACCTGGAAGTGGCCCAGCAGCGCAACGCCCTGCAAACCTTCGAAGCGGCCATGCCACCGCTGCGCCAGCAGCGCGACCAGGCGTTGTATCAATTGGCGGTGCTGGTCGGCGCGCCGCCCGAGGGCTTCCATTTGCAAGGGGAGGGGCTCAAGGGGCTGCAAATTCCGCAGCCGACCACGGGCCTGCCGATCGGGCTGCTGCGCCAGCGCCCGGACATTCAGGCCGCCGAAGCGCGCCTGGTATCGGCCAACTTTGATGTCGGCGTGGCGCGTGCGGCGTTTCTGCCCAACCTGTCCCTGGACCTGCTGGGCGGTATCGACACCCTGGCCGGCGGGCAAATCTGGAGCGCCATCGGCACCCTCAGCCAGCCGCTGTTCCAGGGCGGCCAACTCAAGGGCCAACTGCATTTCGATCAAGCCCATGTGCAGGAGCTGACCGCCAGCTACCGCGAATCGATCATCGAGGCCCTGCAAGACGTCGAGACCCAACTGAGCGCTACCCGCGAGCTGGACAAGAGCTACGCGCTCAACCAGGCCGCTGTCGACTCGGCCCGCGAAGCCGCGCGCCTGGCCCAGGTGCGCTACCGCTTGGGCTCCACCGATTTCCAGACGCTGTTGATCGTCGAGCGCACCCAGTACCAGGCCGAAGACAGCCTGCTTCAGGTGCGCCTGCAGCATTTACAGGCCGCCGTCGGTTTGTTCCGCGCTCTGGGCGGTGACTTCTCCGACGCCGGCCTTGCTTCCCAATCTCCCGTACAGGTGGCTCAGCCATGAGTGTCTCCAATTCCCGTCATCGCCTGGTTCTGGGCACCCTGATCGTGCTGTCGCTGGCCGCCGTGGCCGGGGGCGTTCATTGGGTCCGGCGCGCGCAGGCCGCACCGCTGCCGGTGGAGGCAAGTGCCGTGCCGGTACGTTTGTCGACGGTCAGCCGTCAGGACTTGCCGATCTGGATCAGCGCCATCGGCAATGTGCAGGCGCTCAACAGCGTCAATGTGCGGGTGCGGGTCGACGGCGAGTTGCAAAAGATCCTGTTCAACGAAGGCCAGATGGTCAGCGCCGGCAGCCTGCTCGCGGTGATCGACCCACGGGTGTATCAGGCGCAAGTCGCCCAGGCCCAGGCACTGGTGGCTAAAGATCAGGCACAACTGGCCAACCTGCGGGTCGACCTCGACCGCGCCAGCAAATTGGCCGCCGCCAAGGCCGGGCCGACCCAGGATGTGGACACCTTCCGTGCCCAACTGGCTGCGCAACAGGCCACGGTGCAGGCTGATCAGGCCGCGCTGGACAGCGCACGCCTGCAGTTGGAGTTCACCCAGGTCAAGGCGCCGTTCACCGGGCGCACCGGCCAGCGCCTGCTGGATGTCGGCGCTATTGCCCACGGCGCCGAGGCCACGGGGCTGGTGACCATTACCCAGATGAACCCGATTTCGGTGGCGTTTGCCGTGTCCCAGGATGACTTGGCCGAGATTCTTCAAGAGAACGCCAAGGGCGCGTTGCAGGTGGTGGCGATGACCCGCGATGGTCGCCAGGCGATTGCGCAGGGGCGCTTGAGCTTTATCGACAGCCAGGTGGCGGCGGCCAGCGGTCAGGTGCAGCTCAAGGCGCAATTCGATAACACCGCCGGCCAGCTGTGGCCGGGTGAACTGGTCAGCGCGCGCTTGCTGGTGCAAACCCACCAGGATGTGACTGTGGTACCTGCCGAGGCCGTGCAATTCGGCCGCCAAGGCAATTTTGTGTACGTGGTGGGCGACGATCAGCGCGTGCAACCCCGGCAGGTCGACGCCGGTACCGTGGTCGACGGCAAACAGTGGATTCGCCAGGGCTTGAACGCCGGGGAAACCGTCGTGGTACAAGGCCAATCCCGTGTCGCCCCCGGCGTCAAGGTGATGCCCGCCAACACCGACACTGCCGTGCTGGCGGAGACCAAACCATGACGGGCCTGGCCGGTTTGATTCAACGCCGCGTCGGCCTCAGCCTGTTGGCGGTGGGCGTGATGCTGCTGGGCGCGTTTGCCTACTTCCAGTTGCCGGTGGCACCGCTGCCGACCGTGGATTTCCCGACGATTCAGGTCACCGCCAAACTCTCCGGCGCCAGCGCCGAAACCATGGCCTCCTCGGTGGCGACGCCGTTGGAGCGGGCGTTCGCCGCCGTGCCGCAAGTCACCTCGATGACCTCATCGAGCGCCGCCGGCAAGACTCAGATCGTCCTGCAGTTCGATCTCAACCGTGACATCGACGGTGCGGCCCAGGATGTGCAGACCGCGATCAATACCGCCACGCCCAACCTGCCCAAGACGATGTCCAGCGCGCCGACCTTCAACAAGGTCAACCCGGCCGAAGGCACCGTGCTGTCCCTGGCGGTCACGTCGCCCACACGCACCTTGCCGGAGCTGGACCGCTACGCCGACAACTACATCGCCCAGCGCCTGTCGCAGATGCCCGGTGTGGGTCTGGTGGATTTTCACGGTGAGCAGAAACCTGCCGTGCGCGTGCAGATCGACCCGGATGCGCTGGCCGCCCGTGACCTGACGCTGGAGGACGTGCGCAGCGTGATCGGTGTCAGCACGCTCGATCAACCCAAGGGCAGCCTCGACGGGCCCAGCCGCTCCATCACCCTTGGCGCCACCGACCAGATGCTTGACCCGCAGCATTACCGTGACCAGGTCATCGCCTATAAAAATGGCATGCCGATCAAGCTCGGCGACCTCGGCCGCGTCATCGCCGGGGCCGAAGACACCCAGCAAGCCGCCCAGTTGGGGCGTGAGCCGACGGTGATCGTCGATATTCATAAACAGCCGGGCTTCAACCTGCTGTCGACGATCGCCACGCTCAAGGCCAAGTTGCCTGAACTCACCGCTTCGTTGCCGCGCGATGTGCAGGTCCAGGTGGTCGGCGATCGCACGCAAACCATCGAAGCCTCGGTCAACGACATGCAATTCACCTTGCTGCTGTCTATCGCGCTGGTGGTCGTGGTGATCTTTATCTTCTTGCGCAAGGCCACGGCCACGCTGATCCCGAGCCTGACCATCCCGCTGTCGCTGGTGGCCACGTTCGGCGTGATGTACCTGTTGGGCTACAGCCTCGACAACCTGTCGATCATGGGCCTGGCGATTGCCGTGGGTTTTGTGGTGGACGATGCCATCGTGGTGATGGAAAACATCGTGCGTCACCTGGAAATGGGCAAGTCGCGCTTGCAGTCGGCGGTGGATGGCCTGCGCGAAGTAGCGTTCACCATTGTGTCGATGACGGTGTCGTTGATTGCGGTATTCCTGCCGATTTTGTTGATGTCGGGGATCGTCGGGCGCTTGATGCGCGAGTTTGCAGTGACGGTCAGCGTGGCGATCCTGATGTCGTGCATCGTTTCGCTGACCATTACGCCCATGCTTTGCGCCTGGCTGCTCAAACCTCACGCCGAGCAACCAGAGGGGCGCTTCGCCCAGGCGTGCGAGCGCGCCTTCACGCGCTTGCACAATGGCTACCGACGCAGCCTGGACTGGGTGCTGGACCATCAGCGCATGACCCTGGCGGTCGCCATTGCGACCTTGGCCGCTACGGCGGTGCTGTACGTAGGCATTCCCAAGGGCTTCTTCCCACAGCAGGACAACGGCCTGATCCAGGGTGTGGCCGAAGCGGCGCCGGATATCTCGCCGTCGGCGATGCGTGCCCAGGTCAACCGCGCCGCCGAAGTCATCGGCCAAGACCCCGCGGTGGCACGCGTGTATTTCTGGATCGGTCCCAACCCGACCGTCAGCCAGGGCAAGGTGATGATCAACCTCAAGCCCTTCAGCGAGCGCACCGCCAGTGCCGCTGACGTGATCCGTCGCTTGCAGCCGGCGCTGGATCGCCTGGACGGTGTGAAAGTGTTCATGCAGGCCAACCAGGACATCCAGATCGGCGGTCGCGCCAGCAAGACCCAATACCAATACACCCTGCAAGACCCGGACAGCGTTGAATTGGACCACTGGAGCGGCGTGCTGCTGGCCAAGCTCAAGACCTTGGCGCAACTGCAGCATGTGACCTCCGACCAGCAGCAGGCCATCGCCCAGTCGACCCTGGTGATCGACCGCCCGACGGCCGCTCGCCTGGGCGTGACGGTGCAGGCGATTGATGACGTGCTGTATGACGCCTTCGGCCAGCGCCAGGTCGCAACGATGTTCACCCAACTGGACCAGAACCATGTGATCCTCGAACTCGACCCGAGCTGGCAAACCTCCACCGCCACCCTGGCGCATCTGTTTGTGCGCGCCAGTTCCGGCGCGCGGGTGCCGCTCGACCTGCTGGCGAGCGTGCAGACCGAGCAAGTGCCGATCATCATCAACCATCAGGGCGTGTTCCCGGCGATTACGCTGTCGTTCGACCTGGCGCCCGGCCAAGCCCTGAGCAATGCCGTGGATGCCATCAACCAGGCGAGCCTGGCGGTGGCGATGCCGGACACCGTGGTCGGCAGTTTCCAGGGGACCGCCCAGGCGTTCCAGGACTCGCTGAAGTCGCAACCGTGGCTGATCCTGGCGGCGATCCTTACGGTGTACATCGTGCTCGGTGTGCTTTACGAGAACGCGGTCCACCCGCTGACGATTATTTCGACGTTGCCGTCTGCCGGGTTTGGCGCCTTGCTGGCGCTGATGCTGTGCGGCCAGGACCTGTCGGTGCTGGGCATGATCGGCATCATCCTGCTGATCGGCATCGTCAAGAAAAACGCGATCATGATCGTCGATTTCACCTTGCAGGCCCAGCAGCAGGGTATGTCACCCCGCGAGGCGGTGCGCGAAGGCTGCTTGCTGCGTTTGCGGCCGATCCTGATGACCTCGCTGGCCGCTTTGCTGGGGGCGGTGCCGCTGGCGTTCGGGCATGGGGCCGGGGCTGAATTGCGCCAACCGTTGGGTATCGCGATTGTCGGCGGGTTGGCGGTTTCGCAGATTCTTACGCTCTACACCACTCCCGTAGTCTATCTTTGGTTCGAACGGCGGCGTCGCAAGGCACTGCCCGACACCAAGGGTATTGCGGTTTGAACGCGGCAGTGGAACCTCGTATGGGCATGGATTTCAGGCAAAGCCTGACGAAGCGGATCGTGATTGTGTTTGCCCTGATGAGTGCCTTTGTAGCGGGAGTGTTTGCCGCAGGTATCGTGGCGACCGTGCATGTCGTCGAGTCCAAACTCACCAGTGCCGACCTTGGGGGCGGCTTGAACCGTCTGTTGCGCCAGGACGATGCTGGCGCCTGGAGCCACCACCCGGAAAAAGACGAGTTGTTTTTTGCCCAGGGCGAGTCGGGCGACATGGCCCTCGACCCGGCCCTGGCCACGCTGGCGCCGGGGTTCCAGGAAATCGAGTATCAGGGGCAGTCTTACTACGCGGTTTCCCAGGTGGTGGACGGTCGCCAATATGTGCTGCTGCGTAACCAGGAAAGCTTCGAGCAACGCGAGCGCGTGCTGTTCGCTGCGGTGGCGGTGGGTTTTGTGCTGAGCATTCTGCTGGCGATCCTGTTGGGCCGCTTGTTGGCTCGCCGGGTCATGGCGCCCGTGATCCGCCTGGCGCGGCAGGTGCGCCATCGTGATCAGTTGCTGGACGTGGCGCCGCCCCTGCATCCGGACTACGCGGTAGATGAGGTGGGGGAGTTGGCCCTGTCCTTCGATAAGACCCTGGGGCGGCTGCGCGACGCGTTGAGCCGGGAAAAGCTCTTCACCAGTGACGTCAGCCACGAATTGCGCACGCCGCTGATGGTATTGGCCAGCTCCTGTGAGCTGTTGCTCAGTGACCCTTCCCTGGATCAGCGCTCGGCAGCGCAGGTCGGCCGCATTGCCCGGGCCAGCGATGAAATGCGCCAATTGGTGGACACCTTCCTGATGCTGGCGCGGGCTTCGGATGCCCGGGAAAATGGCGCGCAGGCCACCCTGAAAGAGGTGGCCGACGGTTTGGTCGAGATCTGGGGGCGGATGATTCGCGAAAAAGGCTTGACGTTCATCTATGCCAGCGAACACGCCTCGTCGCAGTTGTACAACCAGACGTTCCTGCAATCGGTCATGGGCAACCTGCTGCGCAATGCCTGGCACTACACCGACCAAGGGTTTATTCGCCTGACCCTGAGTGAGCATGGCTTCAGCGTGGAAGACAGTGGCATCGGCATTCCCGATGACAAGCGCGAAGCGATGTTCCAACCCTTCGTACGCGGCGAACAAAGCCGTGGCGAAGGGTTGGGCCTGGGCCTGTCGCTGGTGCAGCGGATTTGCGGCATTCAGCAATGGCGGGTCGACCTCACCGCCAGAGAGCCGAACGGCTGTTGTTTCGCCGTGAGCCTGGAACGCAACGCTTGATCAATGGATGCACCGCGATCCAAATGTGGGAGGGGGCTTGCTCCCGATCGTGGCGGGTCAGTCGGCAGATATACCCACTGACCCACCGCTATCGGGAGCAAGTCGAATCGTTGCACCGCCCCTCCCACATTTAACCCAGGAGCGGCTTGTTTAGCGCATATGCAGGATGATCGGGCTGCTGCTGGCCGGGTCGGTATGCCCGCGCAACTTGCTCACCGCTGGGGCGTCCACCGCGCCGCCATGGTTGCCCCAGGTACTGCGCACGTAACTCAGCACTTCGGCGATTTCTGCGTCCGACAACTGCTCACGAAACGCCGGCATGCGGTACGCGTCCGGCATGCCGGCGGTCACGACCCGTTGTGAGCCGTTGAGGGTGATGTTGATCGCTGAGGCACTTTCCGTCGCCAACGCCGAGGTAGCACCGGCCAGGGGCGGCATCCACTCGGGCTGGCCCTTGCCGTCCGCGCCGTGGCAGGACGCGCAGCGGGTGGCGTAGGTGTAGGCGCCGGGGCGGGTGTCGACGGCGGCGTTCTGGTATTGCCAGGGCGTGCCGTCACGCTGCGGGTCGCCGGGCAGTGACTTGAGGTAATGGGCGATGGCTGCCAGGTCCTCGTCGTTCATGAACTGGGTGGAGTTATTGAACGCCTCGGTCATCGAGCCATATACCACGGCATGCCGGTTGCGACCGGTCTTGAGGAACTGCACGATCTCAGGCTCGCTCCAGCGGCCCAACCCGGTGTTGGGGTCCTGGCGCAGGCTGGGTGCATACCAGCCGTCGAGCAGGGCGCCTGCGAGGAACGGGGTGCCGGACTCATCCAGGGCTTTTTCATTGAAGGCCAGGCCGCGTGGTGTGTGGCAACTGCCGCAGTGGCCGGGCCCCTGGACGATATAGGCGCCGCGATTCCATTGCGCATCCTGGCCGGGTTTGGCCGCGTAGGGAGCGCGGGGGGCAAACAGGCCGTTCCAGAGTGCAATGGGCCAGCGCATATTCAACGGCCAGGGAATATCACTGGGGATATTGGGTTGGTTGGAAGGCTGCACGCCCTTCATGAAAAACGCGTACAGCGCACGCATGTCGTCATCGCTCAGCTTGACGTAGGACGGGTAGGGCATGGCCGGGTAAAGCCGTCGCCCGCCGGGTGCCACGCCGTGGCGTACCGCACGGTCAAAGTCGGCCAGGGTGTAGGCGCCGATACCGGCGCCCTTGTCGGGCGTGATGTTGGTGGCATGAATCGCCCCCAACGGCGTGGCCATCTCCAGGCCACCGGCGAACGGTGCCTTGCCCGGCAGGCTGTGGCAGGCCACGCAGTCACTGACGCGGGCGACATACTCGCCGCGGCTGACCAGGCCCGGGTCAAAGGTCTGTTCCTGCTCGAAAGGCGTGGCGGGCTGGCGTGTGACATACCAGGCCAGCGCGCCGGCCGCGACCAGGCCGGCCAGCACCAGCCAGCCTGCGGTTCTTGCGAATCGTGGGTTGTTCATGGGCGGTTCCTGTCGGTTAGGCGAACGTATATCGGCTCAATGGCAGGCTGCGGATGCGCTGGCCGGTCAGATGCGCCACCGCATTGGCCACGGCGGGCGCCACTGCAGGCAGCGGCGGTTCACCGATACCGCCCATTTTTTCGCCACTCTCGACGATCTTCACGTGCACCTGCGCCATGCGTGAAGGCGGCAGGATCGGGTATAGGTCGTAATTGCGCGCCCGAGGTTTGCCGTCTACCCACACCGACTCTTCCACCAAGGTCTGCGACAAGCCCAACGCCACGGCGCCATGCACCTGCGCCTCGACAATCGCCGGGTTGACGATGCTGCCCGGGTCGATCGCTTCCCAGATGTGATGCACCTTGACCTGGCCATTTTCAATCGACACTTCGGCGACTACCGCCGCCTGGGAGCCGAACGGCGAGGCCATGGCGATGCCCCGGGCGCGTCGGCTGCCATCTTCCGCGGTGTACGGCCCGCGCTTCCAGCCGCCGGACAGTTCCGCCGCCGCTTGCAGCAGGGTGGTCAGCCGCTTGTTGTCGCGCAACAGGTGCAGGCGCAGCTCGTAGGGGTCGTGGCCGCCTTTGTCGGCCAGTTCGTCAAGGAACGCCTCGTAGAAGAAGTCATTGAGCGAATTGCCCACCGAACGCCAGTAGCCGAGCATGGGCGCGCCTTTGACGTAGATCTGCGCGATGCGTTTGTTCGGGATCGCGTAGGCCTTGCCCGACAGCCCTTCAAGGGCCGTGGGGTCGATTTTATCGCCCTGTTTGCCGGCAAGGGCTTCGGTCGGGCCTTCGGTGGCGCTGACCGCCTCGAGGGCGACCGGCAGGCCCTTGTCGTCCAGCGCTGCGCGGAACTTGACCACGGCGACCGGGCGCAGCACATCACGCAGGAACTCTTCTTCACGGCTCCAGATCAACTTGACCGGGCGGCCGACTGCCTTGGCCAAGGCAATGGCCTGCGGATAGGGGTTGGCCGAGTCATACAGGAAATGCCGGCCGAAAAAACCACCGAGCAACGGCGAGTGCAGGGTGATCTTCGCGGGGTCGAGCCCGGTGCGCTTGGCGATATCGGCGCGGAACATGTCCGGCGCCTGGTTGGGCAGCCAGACCTCCAGCGTTCCGTCGGGGTTGAAGCGTGCCAGGGCCGACGGTGGCTCCAGTTGGGCGTGGTTCAGGTATTGGTTGTGGTAGGTGGCTTCAACCTTGGTTTTGGCATTCGCCAGCGTGCCGGCTACATCGCCTTCTTTTTCGTCGTCACGGGCCGGCCCCTGTTGGGCCGCAAGGAAGTCACGGTGCTTGTCGCTGGAAAAATCCGCAGGCATGACCCGCAGCGGCGAGTCGGCCGGTGCTTCCAGCCAGTCCACCTGGATCGCCTCGACGGCACGCTTGGCATGCCACCAGCGTTCGGCAACCACGGCCACTGCGCCGGGCAGTTGATGGACCGAGTGCACCCCCTTCATGGCTTCGACCTGCGCCTGGTTGCGCAGGCTGCCGACGGTCATGCCCAGGCGCGGCGCATGTTGCACGGCGGCGTGGAGCATGTTGTCGACCTTGAGGTCGATGCTGTATTGCGCCTTGCCGGTGGACTTGTCGTAGGCATCCAGGCGTTTGACCGGCTTGCCGATCCAGCGGAACTGGCTTGGATCACGCAGGGTGATCGTTGCCGGATCGGGCACCGGCATGTCCAGAGCGCGACCGGCCAGTTCGCCATAACCCACCGAGCGGCCGGAGGCGCTATGCACGACGCGGCCGGGTTGCGTGGTCAATTGGGCCACGGGCACGCCGAGCTGTTCGGCACCGGCCTGCAGCAGCATGGCGCGGGCCAGGGCGCCGAGGCGGCGCATGGTCGGGTAGCTCATCCGCACCGACATACTGCCGCCGGTGATGCGCATGCCGTTTTCCATCACCACATAGGCTTCACCGGGCGGGGCAGCCTCGACGATAAAGGTGGCGGGGTCGGCATCCAGCTCTTCGCCGACAATCTGCGCCATGGCGGTGTGGGTGCCTTGGCCGCCTTCCATGAATGGGCTGCGCAGGTGAATGCTGCCGTCCGGGCGGATTTCCAGGAACGCCGGCACCTGGGTACCCCGTTCTGCGGCGTTGGCTGTGGCTGCCAATGCCCTGGGCGAACTCAGCGGCAGGCCAAAGCCAATGACCAGCGCGCCCACGGCGGTGCCGGCAAGGAAACGACGGCGGGACAGGTTGACCGGATCGCCCAGGGGCAGGTCGAGGTTTTTGTCGGAGGTATTCATCAGACGACCTCCTTCGCCAGGTCCTGCATGGCGGTATGGATCGCGTTATAGGTGCCGCAGCGGCACAGGTTGACCATCGCCGCGTCGATCTGCGCCGGCGTGGGCGCTGGGGTGTGCTTGAGCAGCGCCGTGGCCGCCATTACCTGCCCGGACTGGCAGTAACCACACTGCGCCACCTGATGTTCGACCCAGGCCGCGACCACGCGTTTGCCTACGTCATCATTTTCAACGGCCTCGATGGTGGTGATCTCCCGTCCCACCACGCCGGCCACCGGCGTCACGCAGGAGCGCACCACGTTGCCGTCCACCAGCACCGAACAGGCACCACACTGGGCCAGGCCGCAACCGTATTTAGTGCCGGTCAGCCCCAGGTCATCGCGGATAACCCACAACAAGGGCGTGTCGGCGTCGGCCTCAACCTGATAGGCCTTTTGGTTTATACGTAATTCCATGGCTGGGTCACCTGCTGATCATCGGTTGGTGGTGCTGATTTCTTATAGGAGTGGTGCGACAACAAGTCGCCCATCGTCGAACTCTAGACCAGCGCGCAAGAGGGATCTATCCGCTAGTCGGCAAGTTCAGAGGATCAGGCAAGTATTCGAGAGGATTGGGTGAGCGTACGGGTTTCAGAAATCGACGGTGGCTGATAGCACGAGGGTGCGCGGCGCGCCTTGGGAGAAGGCACCGTAGGAAGCTACGCCGGACCAATAACGGTGGTCGAACAGGTTTTGCACCGAGGCACGGAATGTGGTCGGACGTTCGGCGATGCGCGTGCTGTATCGCGCGCCGGCATCGATGCGGGTCCAGGGGGCCAGTTGCTGGGTGTTGTCCTGGTTGACGTATTGGCTGGCGGTGTAGAGCGTGCCGCCGGTCAGCGTCAGCCCTTCTGCCCAGGGCACATCCCATTCGGTCCAGAGGTTGGCCTGCACCTTGGGTGCACCCACCGGGGTATTGTCCAGGTCGGCGGCAACGCCGGTTCGGGTCAATTGCGCATCCAGCAACGTAATACCGCCGAGCAGGCGCACGCCTTGGGCGACTTCGCCCAGCAGGCTCAACTCCAGGCCACGATTGCGTTGTTCACCCTGTACTGAAAATCTCCCGTTGGCCAATTCGCCACTGGGCTTGGAAATCTGGAACAGCGCCAGGGTCGACATGAAGGTGCCGTAGTCGAGTTTCAAGCCGAGTTCGTGCTGCCTCGAAACGTAAGGCGTAAAGACCTCACCGGCGTTCGAGGCGTTGGCGGGGGCGATGTCACCCTTGCTCAGACCTTCGACGTAGTTGTAATAGAGCGACACATGCTCCCACGGCTTGACCACCGCGCCGAACAGCGGTGTGGTCTTGCCTGCGTCGTAGGTCGTGGCCACCGTGCCGCTCGCAGTGTAGTTATGCGACTGGATGTGCTGCTGGCGCAGGCCCACGGTCATTTGCACACGTTGCTCCAGCAGCGACAGGGTATCGGCAATGGCGACGCCGGACAGTTCGGAAGTGGAGACCTTCAGGGCGTCCGGCTTGGCAATCGATGGCTCAGGGCGGTCGACGGGATGGTAGAGGTTGGACAGGATCGGCGTACCGGAATTGATCCCGCGCGACAGCTCGTCGCGATAACGGCTGACCTGCACGGTGGTGCTGTGGCTGATCGGGCCGGTATCGAAGTGCAGGCGTGCACCGCCATCCACTGTGTACCGCCGGACCTCGAAACGGTAATAGCCAGGGGTCGATGAGGTGTCGCCGGCGGTATTGATGATTGTGGGTGTCTGATCGGACAGGCGTGCCACGCCCGATTGGCCGCCACCGGCATGGGTGAATACGGTGAGTGTGTCGCTCAGGTCGTACTCTGCGCTGAACAGGGCGGATTTATCCCGGGTTTTCGACCAGCCCCATTCCTGGCTCACGTTGGTACGCCCATTGGCGGCGTCGGGAATTTTTATACCTGGGGCGATCAGGAACGGTCGGGAAGCGGCATCGAATTGTTCCTGTTGGGCGATCAGGTCCAGGCTGGTACGCAAGCGGTCACCCTGGTAATCGAGGGACAGGGCACCGATGTCGACTGCACGCGATTGCGCGTCGACGCGTGTATCGCCTTGTTGCACGCCGCCATTGAGGCGCACACCGAAGCGGCGTTCGTCGCCGAAGCGTCGGCTGATATCGATCCGATTCGCGACGTGCGCATTTTGTGCGTAGCTGGCGGTGTAACGGGTCAGGTCCTCATCCAGCGAGCGTTTGGGCACCACGTTGATCACCCCGCCGACAGCGCTGTTCGGCGAGATGCCGTAGAGCAGGGCGCCCGGGCCTTTGACCACTTCGACACGCTCGGCGTAGTCGGTGAAGACTCGATAATTTGCAGCCACGCCGTACACGCCGTCGAACGCCAGCTCACCGAGGTTGCCTTCCCCGACAGGAAAGCCGCGTATGAAGAACGAATCGACAATCCCGCCCGCCTGGCCGGTGGAGCGCACCGATGAGTCTCGTTCCAGCACATCGCCTACCGTCACTGCCTGCTGGTCCTGGATCAGCGACGCGGTGTAGGTGCTGAGGCTGAAGGGCGCGTCCATCATATCCGTATTGCCCAGCATACCCAGGCGCCCACCGGCGGCGGCCTGGCCGCCCGAGTAGGGCTGCGGCAAACTCTCGGTACGGGGTATGACGCCGTTGACCGTGGTGGCGGACAGAATGACCTGGCGCAGCATCAGGGTATAACTGCCGTCGTCGCGCGGCACCATCTCCAGGCCACTGCCGGCCAGCAAACGCGTGACGGCTTGCTGGGCCGAATAAGTCCCGGACAGCCCTGGGCTGGTGCGCCCTTC
The DNA here is from genome assembly GCF_050312585.1 of Pseudomonas sp. R19M. Taxonomy (NCBI): domain Bacteria; kingdom Pseudomonadati; phylum Pseudomonadota; class Gammaproteobacteria; order Pseudomonadales; family Pseudomonadaceae; genus Pseudomonas; species Pseudomonas sp. R19M. The sequence continues at coordinate 44,179 of NZ_JBNPJV010000100.1, read as the reverse complement.
GGTCAAGGCCGGCAGGAACGACAGGGCAATACCGGCGTCCATGGCGAAACCCGACAGCGTGGGGCCCAGTGGTCCAGGGGCAATCCGGTAGGTGCGTGGGCTGAGCGAATCCAACGGTGGTGGGGTGGCTGCCAGGGCCGCGCCGGCTAGCGCCAGGCTGAGCAGCGTGCTGCGAATGACGAGCATGAAGAGGCCCCTTATTTATCGGTGCGCCGGGTCAGGCGGGGGCAAGGGTGACCCAATAGCCGCTCAAATGGTCGGCCGCACGCACCGGGTAGGTGTGCACCAGCATGTTCAAGGTGCGCTGGGTGTCGCTGATGGGGAAGGCGCCGGAAATGCGCAGGTCGGCAATCGCCGGATCGCAGCGCACGAAGCCTCGGCGGTAGCGTGCCAGTTCGGCGACAAAATCGGCCAGGCGCATCTTGTCGGCCATCAGCATGCCCTGGGTCCAGGTATCGGCGTTGCGATCGGCCAGGCTCGGCGCGTCGACGGTCTGTGCAGAGAAGGCGGTGCGTTGCCCGGCATTGACGACCAGCGGCGACGTCTGACGGTTCTCGGCCAACGCTACCTGCACCGCGCCTTCGAGTACCACCAGCTGGGTGCGCGGACCCCGTTCACGTACGGTAAAGCGCGTGCCCAGGGCACGCATGCGGCCTTGGCGGGTATTGACCAGAAACGGCCGGGGGAGGGCGGCTGTATCCGTTGCGGTCTGCACCAGGATCTCGCCCTCGCGCAAATAGACCAGGCGCTGCTGGTGGTCGAACCGCACATCGATGGCCGTGTCGGTATTGAGGGTGATGCGCGAGCCATCGGCCAGGGTCAGTTCGCGGCGTTGGCCCACGGCGGTACGGTAGTCCGCTGTCCACTGCTGGGATTGGGCCAGCTTCCAGCCGCCCCAGCCCACGGGCATCATTGCCAGTAACAAGGCCAGTTTGCCCAGGGCCGCGCGCCGTTCCGGGTGGCTTGGCCGATCGAGTGCCGACATCGTCAGGGACGGCGGCAGGCCGCCCAGCGTACTCTGCAGCCATTGTGCCCGCGCCCAGGCGCGGGCACGCTCCGGCGTACTGACCTTCCAGCGTTCCCAGTCGGCACGCTCGCTGTCGTTCAGGTCGTTCTCGCTCAGGCGCATCAGCCACTCGGCGGCTTCTTCGAGGGTTTCGGCTGTCAGCGGTGGCTCTCTACGCACTGTGGGCATTCATTCGACCCACATCAGGCATTGCAGGAAGGCTTGTTTCATGTAGCGCTTGACGGTGATCAGCGACACGTCCAGTTGCACGGCGATGTCGTGGTATTTGAGGCCGTTGATCTGCGACAGCAGGAAAGCACGTTTGACCATGGGCGGCAGCGCGTCGAGCATCGCATCGATTTCATGCAGGGTCTCCAGCACCAGAAAGTGCGATTCCGGCGAAGGCGCCTCGTGCTGCGGCGCATGGGCGAGCGCATCCAGGTAGGCGCGTTCCAATGCCTTGCGCTGATACCAATTGACCAGGATGCCCTTGGCCACGCAGCTCAAGTAAGCCCGTGGCCGCTCGATGACAGTGACTTGGGAGGCGAGGATGCGAGTGAAGGTGTCCTGGGCCAGATCCGCCGCATCCATGGCATTCCCTAGTTTTCTTTTCAGAGTGGCGTACAACCAGCCGTGGTGCCCGCTGTAAAGCGCCTCGATCGCGCGCAGGTGGTGGTTGTGATCGTCGGAACAGGTTTCGCTCATGGCGCGCATTCGTGCAATTGAGAAGTATTCCCAATGCTAAAGGGCAAAGCCTTGATCGCGCAACGCCCATGAGGTCAAAAAAATATTCAGGAGGCTGATACTTTTTCGCGAGTCGACTGGCAATAGGCGTAATTCCCATTGCCTCTCGTTGAAAGGACCCCGATGTCATGCCCGTCACTCGCCGGTTAACACTCGCCATTCGTAGCGCCTTGATTCTGGCCGTCTCAAGCCCCCACGCCTGGGCCGCCACCCCGGAACCGGCTGACGGCACGCAGCCCCTGACCCTTGACGCAACCAACGTCAACGCCCGTTACAACGGCCCTGGCGACTTGCCCGACGTGCTTGCCGGCGGCCAGGTGGCCCGTGGCGCTCGCCTGGGTATGCTGGGTAACAAGGACGTGATGGACACACCATTCAGCGTGACCAGTTACACCGCCAAGACCATGGCCGACCTGCAAACCGTGACGGTGGCCGATGCCCTGGAGCGCGACCCGTCGGTGCGCTCTACCGGGCAGACAGGAGGCATCGTCGATTCGTTTTTCATTCGTGGGTTTGCCGTCGGTGAGGGCAACCTGGGCGAGTTGGCCTACGACGGTGTGTACGGCGTGGCGCCCAACTACCGGGCCTTCACCGACTATGCCGAGCGCATCGAAGTGCTCAAGGGGCCGGGTGCGCTGATGTACGGCATTTCGCCCAACAGCGGTGTCGGCGGGGTGATCAATATCGTGCCCAAGCGCCCGCTGGACCAAGACTTGACCCGTTTCACCGGTAGCTACGCCTCGGACTCCCAAGTAGGGGGGCACCTGGATATCAGCCGCCGCTTTGGTGACGAAAACCAGTTCGGCGTGCGTTTCAACGGCAGCCTCCAGGGTGGGGACACGGCGGTCGACAACCAGAGTCGCGACGTGGGGGTCGGGGCGATTGCCCTGGATTACCGCGGCGAACGGTTGCGCCTGAACCTCGACTACATCAGCCAGAAAGAAAGCTTCGACGGCGCATCGCGACCGTTCACCATTGCCGCTGGCGTGCAGGTGCCGTCGGCCGCCAATGGGCGTACCAGCCTGCCGCAGAAATGGGGCTGGTCGGACACCCAAGAGCAGTCGGCACTGCTCGGCGGCGAATATGACTTGAACGACTCACTGACCGTGTTCGCCCATGCGGGCGGCGGCCGGTCGGATGTGAAACGCATGTCCGACCAAGTGCCACAGATCCTCAATGACGCCGGTGACACCCGCAATACCCCCGGTTACTACAAATTCAATGTCGATCGTTCGACGGCTGATATTGGCCTGCGGGGCAACTTTGTCACAGGCCCGGTGAGCCATATCACCACGTTGATGGCGACTCGTTATCAGGATGAGTTGTCCCGTGGCATCAACAACGGTACGCCGATCCTTTCCAACATTTATCACCCGGTGGATGTGCCGAAGCAGTCCATCAACAGCCCCAAGGTGCTGCGCATTTCCGAATCGGAGTTGTCCGGCCTCGCATTGAGCGACACCCTCGGCGTGCTGGACGACCGTATTCAGTTGACCCTGGGCGTGCGCCGCCAGGATATCGAGTCGCGTAACTACGCGGCCACGGGCGTCGTCAGTTCGCGCTACAAAGACAACGCGACGACGCCGCTGGTGGGGGTGGTGGTCAAGCCCTGGGAGGATGTTTCGCTCTACTACAACTATGTGGAGGGCCTGAGCAAAGGCGATATCGCGTCGGGCACGGCGGTGAACGCCGGGGAAGCCTTTGCGCCGTATACGTCCAAGCAGCATGAGTTGGGTGTGAAATATGAGTACGGCACCTTCATGACCACCGTGGCGCTGTTCCAGATTGAGAAGCCCGGCGGCGAGGTAGGCGCTGACGGCGTGTATTCGGTGCAGGCCGAACAGCGCAACCGGGGTGTCGAGTTGAGTGTGTTCGGCGAAGTGGCCCCCGGCACGCGCTTGATGGGCGGTGTGACGTTGCTCGATGGTGAGCTGACCCAGTCGGCCACTGCCGCCAACCGTGGCAATAAACCGGTCGGCGTACCGGACATCCAGGCCAACCTGTGGGGTGAATGGGATACGCCGTGGCTGGAGGGCTTTACCCTGACCGGCGGGGCGATCTACACCGACCGTCAATACGTCAACCAGGCCAACACCCAGGTGCTGGGTTCCTGGACGCGCGTCGATGCCGGTGCACGCTATGCGACGAAGATCGAGGGCCGCCCGACAACGTTCCGCGCAACGGTGCAGAACGTGTTTGATCGTGAGTATTGGTCGGGCGTTGCGTCGTATGGGGCTTTTTCGCCAGGCTACCCGCGCACCTTGCAACTGTCGGCCACGGTGGATTTCTAAGCACGTGCCAAACGGCGGGAGAGCGTCCTGCAACGCTCTCCCGCCTGATCACTCAGAGCAGCACCCGCCGCAGCCTGCCGCTCAGCGGTACGCTCCTGTGGTCGGGCGAAGGCAGCGCTCGCCCCGTCAACCCCATCCCTTCACTCACCAATACCGCACCGTCCACTCGGCATACATTGGACGGTGTATCCAGCCCGCGGGCCAGCACTTCTACCTGCCCGGTCTTCAAGCCGCATCGCAGCAGCCGCCCGCTGAAACGGGTAAAACCGCCATGCAAAGGTGCGCCACTCCAGTCCGGTGGCAAGGGCTCTTGCAGGTGGCTGCAGAGTTCCAGCACCAGTAGATGCCCGTCCGGGCAGAGTGCCAGGCCGGTAGGCAGTTGCAGGCCGTGAACCACCACGTCGATACGCCCACTCGATGGGTCTACCCGAATCACTTGGCCGGCGCGGTCAGCGAAGTCGATGCCTTTGCGCGCAGGATCAGCGTGCAGTTCACCGGAAAACAGGCTGATCAGCACCGCATCGGTCTGGGCGTCGTACACCAGGGTGACGGGCACGGCGTCCTGGCCTTGCGCCAGATCGGGCAATTGCACCAGCACGCGCTCGTCCGCGCCGCTGCTGAACTCCACCAGTTGGTTGGTATCGGGCTTGACCGCCAGCCAACTCTTGCGGGTGGGGTGATAGCACAGCGCATTCAGGTTGCCCCGGCTGTGGAATACCGGCTCAGGCGGGCTGTATTGCAGGTCCAGCAGTTTGGAGCCGCCAACGTAATCGGTCTGGCTTGCCAGACAGCGCCCGCCACCGCAGGCGATGTCCGACAGGCCCATGATCTCATCGCGCAGCATGCGCGCCTGCATATTCATGGCGCGAAACCCTTGGGCCAATACCTCGCCAGGCAGGTAGGCGCCGGGCTGATGGGGATCGGGTCGCAGGCGGCTGATACGACCGCTGAACGGCTGGTCCGGCAAGCCGGAGCCGGCTTCGGCCAGCAACAGGCTGCCATCGGCTTGCAGGCACAGGCCGCGGGGGTTGAGCAAGCCTTCGGCGATCAATGTGCTGGGGCGCAGGTTTTCGCCGGGCTGCGCAGGTATAAGAAGGGTCATGACTGATGCTCCGTCTGTGGCGGCTGCCACGGTTCACCGGTGAGGTACGCCCGCAGCAGCGCCCGCTGGCAGGGCGACATCGAGCGCACCACCGGCATGAACAGTGTGGTGCCTTTGTACACGTCCGAGGTGCGCGCGAGGATGGCGTCTTTGGCGCCCATGACTGCATCAGGCTGATTCAACGCGACGTAGCGCGACATGGCAGGGAAGGCCAGGTAGTGAAAACGCAGGACCTTGGGATACATCATTGCCCAGGTGATCGTGGTGCCCTTGGGAATGCCGAAATCGGTCTGCGCGTATTTGCGCAGGTTGGTGAAGTAGGCGCCGCTGGGATGGCCATTGACGCTATAGGCCAGGGCGACGAAACCCGCCTGGGCGGCACTGCCGGGTTTGAGCGTGACGGGGAAGCGGACGCTGGGCTGGCCGGCTTCCAGCGTCACGCTGGCGGGCACGTTGAGGAAATCCCAGTATTGCGGGGCGTCGTAGACCGCCGGTGCGCCGGGCGTCAGGTCGATCCGGGTGGTGTTGGGCACCGCGCCGCCCAGGTAGCTGACATACAGGGTAATCGACAAACCCTTGGGGTAATCCTCCAGGTACACATTGCGCTGGTCGGCATACACCCGGTACACCGACTCGATGGCGTTCAGTGAGGTCTCGGCCACCCGGTTCGGCGCCTTGATGGCCAGGGCGCTGGCCTTTACCGCCTGCTGCTGGCTGGTGTTCAACGGTACATCGACGATACCGCCGTACACGTAGTAATTGACCAGCGGGCTGGCGCTGGGGTCGAGGGTGATCAGGGGGGTGGTGCCGGCGGTCAGCGTGACCGGGCCGTAATTGGCGTTAGGCCCGATGGGGCTGGTGATGTCGTCCCTGACGGCGCGGAAAGTCTGTTTGGGGATCACATTGACCATATCGAGGCTCAACAGCGCCGCATTGGCCAACTGCGCGTAGCCCGTGTTCCTGGTGTCCTGGTTGATCAGTTGCCGGCCCGGCTGGCAATCGAGGGGTTCACCGGCAAACGCCGGGGCCAGGGTGCCGATGACCCGGCCGATGCTCGGGTTCGGCGTATCCCGGCCGTTGGCGTAGTCGTCGACCAATTGCGCGGTGGTCATCTGCGGGCACATTTCGAACATCACGAAACGCAGCACGATCCCGGTGGCCCCCGGCGCCTGGATGATCGCGCGCAGGCCGCTGCTGTTCTGGTTCCAGCTGACGATACTGCTCAACGGGAAAGTCAGTTGAAAGGTGCCGCTGAACCGAAAGGAGCCCGGTGCATCCATGCTGGGCGGTTCCAGCACGCGTTTTTTCACATCCAGGCTGCTGCACACCGCATTGGCGTGAATCAACAGTTGGATGTTGTCGTTGTTGCCGATCTGCAGGCCGCCGACGAAGATCTGGGTGGTGGTCGAGGCCGTGGGGTCCAGGTCCACCATCATCGGGCCGGAAATCGGTCCTTGTTGGGTCACCGGGTCTATGGAGCCCAGCAGGTAGACCGGCTGGCCGACCTGGTCGCCGCTGGTGCCGACATTGCCCGGGCTGCCTTGGGAACTGATCAGCGCGTTCTTCATGCTCACCACATGTTGCCCGTAGTGGTTCCAGCCGCCGGCGGTGTAGTAATTGCCGTTGGGCGTATTGATCATGTTGTTCAGTTGCTCGTCGCTATACAGCTCGGCCTCGGGGGCCAGGGTGGAGGTGGTCAGGTCAAACAGCGGCCAGTTGGCGTCCGAGTTCTGCGGCAGGGTCGGGGAGTTGTTCGGCAGGCTGACGTCCGTGCGGATGCCGCCCCAGAAATTCAGTCGGGGTCCGTTGAGGATGCTCATGGTCTATTCCTTGTCCTTGGGCGATGGGTTGCCCGGCGCGTTGGCGAATTTGAACAGGTAGGAGAAGTCGGACTTGTAGCGGCTCTTCACCGGCGTTGCCATGGAGTGGCAATTCATGCAACTGCTGTTTTGCTGGATATAGCTCTCCATGGTCACGTTGGCCGACAGTGCCGGGGTCGGGTCACCCAAGGGGTTGCCGGGGTCGTTCGGTGTGGTCGGGCGCTGGGTGGTGATGAGCTGGTAGTACTTCAACGGGCTGTTTTGCAGCCCGGTGTTGGCGCGGTAGGTCGTGTTGACGGCCTGGGTGATGTCGGCAATCGGGGTCACGCGGCTGAGCGGGTTGGGGGTTTGGAATGTCATGCCCGGTTTGGGCACGCAGACCAGCTGGGTGCCGTGGGTTTGCCAGTCGCAGGGCGACTGGTTGGTAGTGCTGGCGTCTGGGTTGAAGTAGCTGTAGGTGCCGTTGCTACTCTGCGCAGACGGCAGGTTGTCGACCTGCTCGAAGGTTGACCAGATCCACTGCGGATAGCCGGCCGCCTTGGTGATGACATGCAGGCCTACCAGCCCCAGGTAGGCTTCGGTCACACCGGTACGCTGGCCCTGGCTGTCGAATGTGGGCACACGGGCGAGCATCGTCAGATAGCGGCTGGCGTTGTCGTGGGGGGTGAGGATGCGCCAGCTGGACTTGACCTCGATGACCCCATTGGGGAAAGCGATGTTGTTCGCCTTGGACACCACATTGGCGTTGTAGAAGGTATTGCTGACAATGTAGTTGTAGGAGATCTCGTTGGCCGAAATGTCGTAAAAGGTCGGGTTACCGGCCTGGTCGATCAGCCAACCGCCGACCGCCTGGTCAACCGAGTTGACCTGCGAGCTGTTTTTCAATGCGGCAATATTGATGATGCCCAGGCTTTTGGCGAGTAGCGGGGTGTTCCACGGCCCCGGGTTGGCGGCCTGTGGCAGGAATATTTCTTCGACCGTCTTGTAGGTCTGCCACACGGTGTAACCGGCAGCGCCCGGTGTTTTGCTGCAGTCGGGCTGGCCGCGCTGCCCGTTTTGTGCCGGCCAGTTCAAGGCGATAAACAACTGCCAACTGTAGTTATCGAACGGTCCTTGCCCGGCGTCGGCGGCCGGTGCGCTGGTCGGCGGCCGGCAATTGAGCTGGGTCGCTTGTGCCGACGGCTGGGGAGCTTCCCGGGCCTGGGCCGACAGGCTGGCCAGCCCGAGTAACATCACACTCAGTAGCGTTTTCATGGCGGTTCATCCTTGAAGGTCAGGGCTTGCGCTGCATGAGCTGGTTCCACTGCGCCTTATGCCCATTGCTCTGGGCTGCCGGTGGCTCGAACAACTGGCAAGGCGGCGGGTTCGACGGGCACATGGCGGCCACTTGATTCCAGGTCTCGGCCGGGTCGGGCTTGGCGATGCGAAAGTGGGTGTAGTTCTGGCTGACGATGGGCGCGTTGGCGACGCTGGTGTCCCCCGAGAAGAAAAACGATTGCGGCAGTCGGTAAGGCGGCTTGCCCGTCTGCTGCTTGTTGAAGGCATAGCCGAACAGAATCGGCCCCGACGGCGACTGCAAGTCCAGGGCGTAAGCCTGCACGCTGCCATTGAGGTGTTGGCTGCGTTCGACGCTGTAGGGCAGGTGCTGCACGAAGTCCTGGCGCGGCGGGTGGTTCATCGGCGAGAACATGCAGCAGGCCGGCATGTCTTTCGGGCGGTCCTGCGGGTACGTGAGGAAGTACGCCTTATTGCCCAGGGACACGAAGGAGCAGCTGTAATTGTTGTTCTTGATCGGAAAGATCGGCAGGCAGTACTTCTCGTAGTGCTCCATCATCGCGCCGAAGCCGTCGCCGTCTGCCGGGATGTAGGTGGTGTCGTAATAGCTGGTGCCCTTGGATACCGTGTAGTCCGAAGGTTGCAGGGTCGAGGGCGGGTTACTGTAGGGCGGTGGGTTTTTCTCGTAGTTGTGCATCACCCGGTACATCGTCCACTCGCTGATCCATTGCGCCGGGAAGAACGGGTCGGACGGCTCGCCGGGAAGCCGTTTGGCGATGCAGTTGCCGTTTTGTTCATTGCACCCTTCGGTGTTGTGCACGCCGTTGGTGAAGTACACGGCAGCGTCGTCGGCAAACGCGCCGGGGCTGAGCAGCGTTAGCAGCAGCAACAGCCGGTTCAAGAGGCGGGTCTTCATCATCACACTCCTGTGTTGTGCCGGGTGACGCAGGTGTCACCCGGTGGTTCCGTCAGTGGTTCAGTGGTAGTCGCTCATGCTGAGCGGTATGGGAGGGTAATTGCGCTTGACCAGGGCTTGTGCCCACAGCTCCAGCACCGCGCGACGGCTTTGCGGCATGTCGCGGGTGATCGGCATCGCCAGGGTGCTTTCTTCCTGGTACGGCTTGCTGATCAGCACAATCAACTGGTCCACGGCGCCTTCAATGCGCGTCAGGGAGTTGAGCGGCATGTACTTGCTCATGATCGGGTACAGGTAATAGAAAGGTTGCAGGATGAAGGGGTAGATGAAGGTCTCCCAGATGATCTGGCCGGCATCTTCGCGCTGGTAAATCAGGTTCCACGCATTGACGAAGTCCTGTTGCAACTGGGGTTCCAGCGGCAGCACGCGCAACGGCGCGAGGAAGTCGGTGTAGGCTTGGTTTAGGGGGAAGCTGAAGGGGATGGTCGGTGCCTGCTGACCTTCCTGCACAAAGAAGCGCAGCGTGGGAAACCCCGGTGCCTGGGCCGTGACGGTCAGGTTGGCGATACCGTTGGCGTCGGTCTGCACCTTGGCCAGGCTGTATTGCACGGTGTTGCTGAGGGGGTCCTTGAGCGTGCCTTGCATGGGGATCGGATTGGCAAAGGTGAGACACGGGCTCAAGGCAACCGAAGCCGGTGTCGGCAGAAATTGCCGGTAGGTCACAGGCTCGGTCTGATCGTCGGACACGGCGAGGCGCGTCGCCATCAGCTGGCGGCCGGTGCCTTCGGTGATCTGGCCGGCCAGCGGTATCGTCCCAATGAATTGCGGCAGGTTGGGGCTGTTGTTGATGGGGTTCTGCGGGTCGTTGTTGAACAGCGTGAAGTCCGCATCATTACTGAATGCCAGGTAGTAATCGGTGGTGCACAGCATGTAGGCGTTGTTGTATTGCGCAACCCACAGCGTGGTACCGGCCGGTGCCGGCTGGCCGTCGAATTGCACCATGATCTGCAGCGTCTTGGTGTCTCCCACATCGATGAAGCTGGCGCTCTGCACCACTTCGGCGGTCCACAGTTGCTGGGTCGCGGCGATGATGGCCGTGGTGCCGGGTTGTTGCAGTTCCAGGCTACCGGTCTGCAACAGGCTTTGTGCATCGACCGTCAACGGCAGGTCGAGGATGCCCGAGCGCTTGTCGAATTGCGCCTGTTGGTAATCGTCGTAGCCGAAGCTGGCGATGGGGGCGAATTGCGTGCCCTGGCGCACGCCCACTTGATAGTCTCCGGCCTGGTATTTGGCTGCGACGGGGATGTCGGTCTTGGGCTCCAGGGGATAAAACGGGAAGGTGTTGCCCAGGTCCAGAGACAAGGTATTGCCATGGGCCTGGGCCGAGATCACGCCGAGCTGCGCCGAGGTGGCATCGCTCGGTGAGGTTTTGTAGATCGGCACCGTCTGGGCGGGTACCAGGCGCCGCCCGGCGGGGGCAGTGGGAAATTCGTCATCGAACCACAGGCCCAGGGTGCCCACCGTACGGCTATAGGCCGGGTTGAAGAAAATATCGCCGACGTTGTCCAGGCCCTGTTGATACATGGCCTGCACTTTAGCCTGGGCCTCGGGCGTGGCGTCGTGGGTATCGATCGGTGGGTAGTTGTTGAGGATGCCGTTCTTGTCGTAGCAGGTCAGGTAGGTGGAAAAGCGGAACATCAACCCCTTGGCATTTTGCTGTTGCATCTGGGTTTGCAGGTTTTGCAGCAGCGCTGAATTGCCGAGCACCCAGGACAGGTTTTCTTTCGGGAAGCAGGTTTGCCAGGTGGTGGTGACGTAGGCCAGGCCACCGAGGTTGGCCCAGTTGAAGTTGAGAAAGCGGTCGAGCATGCGGTGCTCGCGCTTGAGCGTCAGGCCACATTGGGCATTGCCCAACACCAGGCTGTCGAAGTACAGCGCGGTGAAGGTGTTCTGCCAAGGGCTCACATCGACGAAGCGCGCCGGTGAGTTCGGCGCACCGCCGAATGAGTTGCCGAGCAACTGAAAGCTCTGGTTGATCAGCGGGTCCTGGCTCACGTAGCCACCCCCCGGCAGCTCGCCGCCAGTGATCACCGACTGCGTCTGGTTGTAGCTCACGGTGCCGCAGGCGTTGTCGCCGAACAGGTTCCATTCGCCGGGGATGGTCGGCGCGGCCAAATTCGCGGCATTGCCCGGCACCTGCATGACGTAGGCGGGCACCTGGGCCGGCGGCAGCGGCGTTATGGTCCAGGGCAGCAGAGTGCTGGCAGCGTTCCATGGCGTGATGTCGAAGTCTTTCAGGAACCGCCAGTTCATCTGCATCTTCACCGCGTCGTAGAGCGGGAACATGTCATTGTTGTTGGCGGTCGGCGGGTTCCAGAACATATGGCCGCCGAGGTAGATGCGCGGGAAATTCAATACGCTCATGTCAGGCTCCTTAACGTTGCCACTGGGCGCGTTTGAGCGACCAGACAAAATCCAGTTTGTGGTAACCAACAAAGTCGGTGTCCGGTAGCGGGGCGGTGGGGTAGACGATGCCGCCGTCTTTGTTCAGGGCGAAATTGAAGTAGCCCTGCTTGGGCGAATACGCGGCGGTGCCATGGCAGGCGAAACACGACGACTCGCTCTGGAACGCTGATTCCAACTGGGAGTTGGCGAGCAAGGTCGGGGTGGTCTTGGACTGCACGCCGATCAACTCATACTGCGCCAGTGTCGGGTACTGGGCCTGGAATGTGCTGTTGACCGGTTGCGCCGCCGGGGTCGGCCCGGTGCTGTTGGTCATCGGCGTGGGCGGGATTGCGTTGGTCACGGTGTACTTGCCGTTATTGCGGTTTTCGAAGGTGGTCCACACCCAGTCGGGATTGAGTTTGTTGATCACATGCAGGCCGCTCAGCGCGGCATACCCCACCACATACTGCGTGCCTTGCTGGTAGTAGGCCTGGGCGATGTAGTAGCCGTCACTGGCCAGTTGCTGCTGGTAGCTTTGGTCGTTGCCGATCCACAGCCAGGCGGCTTTGAGCTCCCAGGCAGTGGCGGGAAAATCAAGGTCGCTGGTCAGCGCGGCCTGGCCATTCACGTTGTAGACCTTCTGCTGCACGATGTAATTGAAGGTGTCCTCGCCCATCAGCAGTTGGAAGCGCACCGCCTGGCCTTGTTCGGCGGCGGGTACCTGGCCGCCCATTTCCAGGATCAGCCCGTCCACCTGCTGGGTGGCGTTGAGGTTGTGGAAGGTGCGATTCGGGTTCATACCCATCGCCTGGGCCTGGGTCAGTACGGCGGCAGGCGGCGCCACGCTCTGGTTGTAGGGTTGGGGCGCGGCGCCATTGGGCAGGTAGACCTGGTCGGAAGGTTTCAAGGTTTCCCATACCACATTCGGGCTCTGTGCAGCGGCCGGCTGATTCAGGCAGGCAAACCAGTTCCAGGCCAGGGTCTCGGGGCTTTGCACGAAGGTGGCCCGGGTCTGATCGAGGTTGCCTCCATACTGCAAAAAGTTCGTGCAGTCGAAGGGGTTGGTGTCTTGGGCATGGGCCAACCCGGCCAGTGCACTCAGGACTGTGATAGATAAGGCTCGCCGCATGGAAGCTCCTTGGCTGTGGCCGGTTCGGTCTGTGGGCGCCCCAGGAAATGTTCCAGGAGCAGTTGCTTCACGGCCGTCGCCGCCAACCGTGGCGGTAACGACAGTGCGCAATCGGTGATCAGCAGCGGGCCGTTCTGCGCGTTGCTCGGAAGGCGACCATGGCTGCCACGCACCAGTGAGGTGTCCAGCGGGATCAGGTCCATGTAGTAGCGAAAGCCGAGTTTTTTTTGCAGCAGGCGCCGCGCCACTTTCAGCGTGGGAAAGCGAATGGTCGGGTCGACAAACAACTCCACCGGGTCGTAGCCGGGCTTGCGGTGAATGTCCACGGTACGCGCGAAGTCCGGTGCTTTGCGCTCGTCCAGCCAGTAGTAGTAATCGAACCAGCACCCGCTGGCGGCCACGGCCACCAGTTCGCCGCTGCGCGGATGGTCGAGCTGCCAGGCGTGTTGCTCGGCCTTATCCAGCACCTGTTCGATGCCGGGCTGGCGCTGCAGCAGGGCCTTGACCCGAGGAATGTCCTGGGCGCGTTTGACGTAGATATGCGCAATTTGATGATCCGCCACCGCAAACGCCGGGCTGGCGCCAGGGTCGAGCAGTTCCCAGCCCAGGGACTGGCGCACCTGCAACAGACCTTCGTTGCGCAGGATGCGGTTGATCGACACCGATTGCTCGACCGCATCGATTCCATATTCCGAGAGCAGCATCACGGCGGCGCCCTGGGCCTGGGCAAAATCCAGCAGGCGCCCGACCTGGCTGTCGATGGCGCGAACTTCGGCGGCGATCGACGGATGCTCAGGCCCCACGCGTTGCAGGCTGTAATCCAGGTGGGGCAGGTAGATCAGTTGCAGATGTGGCCGGTTGATCTGGAATTCGGTGATGGCGCAATCAACGATCCAGCGGCTCGAGGCAATGCCCGCCGCCGGCCCCCAGAACCCCGGGAACGGAAACTCGCCGATCTGCTGCTCGATCTGCTCATGCAGCCCGGGTGGCGACGAATACAGGCCGAACTGTTTGCGCCCATCGGCCGGGTAGTGCGGGCGCGGGGTTATGGCGGCGTCCACGTCGGCATACATGTTGAACCACCAGAACAACTGGCTGCAGCGAAACCCCGGGATTTCGCGTTGGAGCGTGTGCCAGACCTTTTCCCCCTGGATCAGCTCATTGGGTTGCAGCCAGAAACGCACCTCGGCCTGGTCGCGAAAGTACCAGCCATTGCCGACGATGCCATGCTGCGACGGCGGCGCGCCGGTGAGGATCGACGCCTGCACCGTCGAGGTCACGGCGGGGAATACCGGTTGCAAGTGAGCCAACTGGGCGGTCTTGAGCAACCGGTTGATGTGCGGTGTCGCCTCACCGAGCAGCGCAGGCGTCAGCCCTACCACATTGATCAGCAGCAGCGGTTGCTCAGAAAACATTGGCGTAGGCCTCCCGGCTATAGGCGTGCAACAGGCCGCGCTGGCGCAACTGGTCCTCGACCCAGTGCAGTTCGGCGACGATGCCTTCGAGCTGGGCCAGGGTGGTGGTGGGGCGCAGTTGAGCGGGCAGCACGCCCCAGCTGTAGGTCTCGACCTCCAATACCGGGTGAAACTCGACGTGGTCGGACAGGTAGTCGAAGGTCTGCGCCAGCGCCTCCTGGCTGCCGCTGAGTTCGGGCAGCAGCAGCCGTTCGCTGAACAGCGGGATATGGAAGTGAACGCGCAGCTCGCGAAATTCACTGCACTGCGCCAGGGCTGCGGGCAAGTCCGCCCAGGCCACGCGTCGACCCTGTGGGTCGAGAGCCTTCACCTGGTGCAGGTAGGTGGCCTCGGCAAAGCGGCCCAGGGTGTCGAGCACCTGTTCGCGTCGCGGATCATGCGGCGGCGGCAGGCGGCAGATCATCGCGTTGGACAGCTGGATCTTGCCCACCGGTACGCCCGCCTGGCGTAGCCGATCCAGGGACTGGTAACAGTCCTCGAACATGACCGCCTGGTGGCATACGTCGAAACACAGGGCCAGGTAGGCATGGTTCGGGTCCATCGCCTGCCGTTGCTGGAAAAACGCAATGGCCTGCTCGGTGTTTTCCAGCACGCAGTCCGGCTCCATCTCCAGGCAGAACACAATTTTCTTACCGCTGTCCTGGTGCAATTGGGCGAGTGCGGCGGTGAGTTGGCTGAGGTGCTCGTCGGCACGCGCCTGCAGCACCGTGCTCCAGGTGGCGGCATAGCCCAGCGGCACCGTGGATATCACCCCTTGGCGGCAATCCGGCGGTAACGCCTGGGCCAGCAGGTACGCCAGGTCGAGGCTGTAGGCCAACCGCTGCGGGTCGGCCCAACTGGGCAGGTAGACCTCGGCTTTCACCGCGCCCTGATGGAACTCGCCATAGGGGAAGCCATTCAAGGAGGTCAGGCGCAACCCGCTGTCTTGCAGCGACCCCAGGAATTCCTGGCGCGCCGCGGGTTGCTGCAACTGCCGGGCCGCGTGAGCGCAGATCCACAAACCACTGTCCTGCACGTCCAACCCGCGCAGGTTGCGCACGCCCCGGAAATGTTCGGCGATCGAGGCCCTGAGCCCGGCCAGGTCGCGGGCCGGGTGCACATTGCTGCAATAACCGACCTGAGTGGCCGTCCAACCGCCGATGTCGCTCATTTGACCACCGGCTCCTGGCCGCGCAGGGCCGAGTTGTCCTGCCATTGCTTGCGCTGGTCGATGGGCAGCGGTGTGCTGACCAGGGCCTTGTCCAGCTGGCCGCTCTGGGCGAAGAAATCCACCGGGTTATGGAACAGCACCTGTTCGACCTGGGCCTGGCTGAAGCCCGCCGCCAACATCGCCTGGCCGGTCTTGGGCACCTTCAGCGGGTCGCTGATGCCCCAGTCAGCGGCACTGTTGACCACCATTTTTTCCGTGCCGTATTCCTGGAGCAAGGCGACCATGCGCTGCTCCGACATCTTGGTGTTGGGGTAGATGGAATGGCCGCGCCAGCAGTCGCTGTCGAGCACCAGGGGCAAGGTCAGTTCGTTGAGGTGGTCGATGATCACCAGGTGCTCGGCAATCCCCACTTCGCGGATCACCGCCAGGGTGCGCTTGGTGCCGCCGATCTTGTCGCGGTGGGGCGTGTGCACCAGCACCGGCAGGTTGAACTGCCTGGCCAGTTCCAGTTGCGCGGCGAGAAAACGGTCCTCTTCGGGGGTGATGTCGTCGTAGCCGATTTCACCGACGGCCACCACACCGTCTTTCACCAGGTAACGCGGCAATATCTCCAGCACCTCATTGGCCACCGACAGGTCATTGGCCTCCTTGGGGTTCAGGCCAATGGTGCAGAAATGATGGATGCCGAACATGCTGGCGCGAAAGCGTTCCCAGCCGAGCAAGGTGTCGAAGTAGTCGATGAAACTGCCGACGCTGGTGCGTGCCTGGCCCTGCCAGAACGCCGGCTCGATCACCCCAGTAATCCCGGCGGCGGCCATGTTCTGGTAGTCGTCAGTGGTGCGGCTGACCATATGGATATGCGGATCGAAGTAGGTGGGCATAGTGAATCCTCTTCTGGGAAAGTCTCAGTTCAGGTACAGGTGCCACTGCGGTGGCAGGTGTCGGCGTTGTTCCGGGTCCAGCAGGTGGAAGGCGATCACCTCGGGCAGGCCGGGCGATATGGGACGGCCCGCGGCCTGTTGCTCTTGCATCAGGTCCAGGGCCAACTGATTGAACGTGGTGCTATGCCGTTGCTTGAGGCCGACCACACGCCCGACGTCCAGGCCCATGCCGAGTGCCTTGAGTACAAGCTGGTGAAAGGCCCGCTCGGGGTAATGGCGTGATGGGTAGGCGTTGTCGAGAGCCAGGGCGGCAAACACCTGCGGGTTGCTGGTGCGTCCGGCCTGCAAGGCCAGCGCCAGGCACTGACCGTTGCTGTCGAGCCAGTCGAGGGCACCGAGCAGGGCGATTTTTTCCTGATCGTCGCCCCACAGGAACCACTGGCGTAGCAGGGGCAAATGTTCGGCAATGGCGGCGGTTTCCAGCACCTGGGCCAGCAGCAATGCACGCGCCAGGTCGACCACGGGGGACGTCAAGTGGCGCTTGCACTGGCTGCTCAACAACGCCGCCGTGGTGGCGTCCGGTTGTTGCGCGAGCGTGGCCTGCGCCTGGCGCCACCACAGCGCTTGGCTGTCGTGCAGTTGCTGGCTTAGCGCTTGGCGCAGTTCGATAAGGCGATCCTGGCGCATGTTCATGTCGGCTTGATCCAACGCTGAAAGTGGGGAAGCAGGAAAAACACCAGCACACACAGCAGACTGCCCAACGGCTGGTCGGCCACGGCCAACACCAGCCCATCGAACAGCGGCAACGCCGCCAGGCCTGCGCCGATAAAAGCGCGCACCTGGCGTTGTTGCGGGTTGGCCAGGTGCCTGCGGTAGTGCAGGCCCAACCAACCCAGCCAGAGCAGCAGCACCGGCCAGAACCACAGGTTGTTGGAGTAGATCGCCAAAGCCAGCGGGCTGAGCATCAGCAACAGCGGCAGGCGGCTGACCAGTTGGTTGCGGTGTTCCTGGCGAGCCAGGTAAGTCAGGCCGCTGATGTACACGCCCAGCAGCATTGCGCACAGCCAGATCGGCTCCGGCGGCAGTGCCAGGCTGGCTGCCGCCGTGAGGTACAGCGCCGAGCGGCACGCTCCCATCAGCCATACGCTGTGGGCGTATTTTTTGTGCAGCAGGTTGTAGCCGAAGATGCAGGCCAGCAGCAGCCCCACGCCGCCAAGCAGCCAGTGGGGCTGATCGATCAGGCGGCTCAGGCCCAGCACGGCCATGGCGGCGAGGATCAGCAGCAGCGCCGTGGCCAGGCCCACTTGCTGCCGGCTGGCCAGGCCCAGGGTGATGGGGCGCGGGTTGTGGTGTTGTTGATCCCAGTCGGCGTCCAGCCAGTCGTTCAACAGCATGCCGGCCAGGTACAACAGCGACAGCGTGCTCAGCAGCAACCCCCAGACCAGCGACGACGGCGGCGCCAACGCTCCGGCGCTGCTGGCGAGCAGGGCGGCAGCCAGCGTGTTGGTCCGCACCGTGGGCAGGTTGGACACGCGACCCAAGGTCAACCAGGTTTTCAGGTTGGCCTGGCTCATTGCGCGTAACTCAGTGGCAGCGCCAGGTCGCCGCGGTTCGCCAACCGTTGCAGCGCCTGTTCCATTTGTGCGTCATCGATGGCATGCAGGTCTACCGACTCTCCGATGCAACGAAGCATGGGGATCGACAGCTGCCCGCCCAGGTGCTGACGGAACTCCTCCAGGCCGAGCAACACCTGGGAGCGGCCCTGGGCATCTTTCATCTTCAGTTCCGGCGGGCACAAGTTGAAGCCCAGGGTGTGCAGCAGGTTCATCAGCCGTTGCGTGTCGCTAGCGCTCAACAACCCCACGGCATTGGCGTACAGACTGTCCAAAGTCATGCCCACGGCGACGGCTTCACCATGACGCAGGCGGTGCTGGCTGAGGTTTTCCAGCTTGTGCGCGGCCCAATGCCCGTAGTCCAGTGGGCGGCCATTACCGCGTTCGAACGGGTCCCCGGCGCCGGTGATATGCCCCAGGTGCAGTTCGGCGCAACGGCGAATGGCGTAGCGGCTGGCCGGGTGATCAAAGCGCGCGAGGGCGTCGGCATGCTGCTCCATCCACTCGAAAAACACCGAGTCCTTGATCAGCGCCACCTTGACCGCTTCGGCCAGCCCGGCGATCTGGTCGCGGTGGGTCAGGCTGGTGAGCAATTGAAAGTCGTTGAGCACCGCTGTAGCGGGATAGAACGCGCCCAGCAGGTTCTTCTGGCCGAAGGCATTGATGCCATTTTTCACCCCGATACCGGCGTCGTTCTGCGCCAGTACCGTGCTGGGGACGCGCACCAGACGGATGCCGCGATGAAAGGTCGCGCAGGCGTAGCCCACCGCGTCCAGCACCGCACCGCCGCCCAGGGCCAGTACGTAGCAATGCCGGTCCAGATGGTGCTGCAGCATGTCGCTGTAGAGCTGCTCCAGGACTTGGGTGTTTTTGCTCAGTTCGCCGGCCGGCACGGCGATGGGGGCCGTTTGCAGGTGCAGGTCGGTGTGGGCGGCGAAATACGCGTCGATCTGCTCCCGCAGCTGAGGCGCGCTGTGCAGCAGTTGTGCGTCGGCAAATATCAGCACCGTCACTGGCCCGTTGTGCAGTGCGCTGAGTTGTTGATGCAGGCAAGGGTTGCGTGGGTCGAACAGGTGGTCGGTGAACACCACCGGGTAGTCATAGCTGACGCTGAAGCAGCCACGCAACGCTTGTTCGGCAGCGGGTTTGCGCAAAGCCTTGAACAGGCTGTACCCCGCCACGAACAGCAGCGGTAGCACCATGCTGGCAAGGATCGTCACCAGCAGTGCATTCTGCTCGATCAGGAACGTGCCGATGGCGGTATAGGCCAACGCCAGGCCCGCATTGGCCAGCGTGGTAATCAACAGAAACGCGCGCAGCGGGTAACGCTGCATTCCGGCGGCCACCACCGAAGTTTCCGCCAGCACCGGCACCCCGCGCAGGCAAATCAACGACAGCGTGTTCAGCCGATACGCCAAGTGCCCCGGGCGACGCTGATGCAGGCCAAGACGACCGGATAACAACCGAAAGTAGCCGGCGCCCAACGCGTAGCCCAACCCGGCACCCAGGCACAAGCCGATAAAAATCACCAGGTAGCCGCCCAGGCCGCCGAGCATGGCAACCGCCAGCAGCGCAACCACGCTCGAGGGTACGGGCAGCAGCACATCCAGCGCGAGCAGGGTAATCAGCAGCAGGGCCAGG
Organism: Pseudomonas sp. R19M; assembly: GCF_050312585.1. Taxonomy (NCBI): domain Bacteria; kingdom Pseudomonadati; phylum Pseudomonadota; class Gammaproteobacteria; order Pseudomonadales; family Pseudomonadaceae; genus Pseudomonas; species Pseudomonas sp. R19M. The sequence continues at coordinate 24,691 of NZ_JBNPJV010000100.1, read as the reverse complement.
TTGAGTGCCACACCGGGCGTGGAAGGTTGGTACAGGTTGAGGTGAAGCAGGAAGGCCTGGATCTGTTGCTCGAACAACAGGAAGCTGGCGATGACCAACACGCAAAAGCCAAACAATGACAGCCAGAAATGTTGGGCTGGCCCCTTTTTCAAGAACGCACGATACGGCTGGCTGCGTTTCATCAAAGCATCCCTTCTGAGTATTAAGACTTAAGTTCCGTGTCTGTATTTAGAGCAGCGTCGGGTCTTGTTTCAGAGCAATAGAATCCCTCGCCAGAATGGCTGGCTGAATGAACGATGGCGGTTGGCCTTCACGGTATTCATGAACCTAGACGGTTGTGGTTTTTTTGCAAGTACGTCGAGTCACAACGGCTGTAACGTAGGCGGTATGGGTAAGATTTTTATATTCAATACAATTAGTTGTATTGAAATTCAGTGGGCGTCAATAACTTGTTATGAGCCCACATAGTTGAAGTGTTTGTTATGAGGATTATTGCCGCTGGCTATATGGTTTCTTATTAAAAAGCGGTTTGTCGAGAATGATTCCGCTTAATGTGCTTGTTGTTTATCCATTGAAACGAAACCCCGCTGATAACTTGTTCTTTAGATAGCCAACTAACGTACTGACCGACTTGGGTACATGGGGCGAGTAGGGGCGGATCAAGTAGATCTCATCGGCAAATACCCCTTTGAGCGTCCAACCCTCGAGCACCTGCACCAGCGTGCCGCTGGCCAATGCGGCGTGGGCACTGAAATCCGGGAGCAGGGCGATACCCAGGTGGTTGAGCGCCGAGTCGCGCAGGGCTTCGCTGTTGTTGGTGGCAAAACTACCGGCGATGGGCACGGTGATACGCTCGGCGTTGCGTTCGAAGGTCCAGGCCGGTTGGTCGGCCCCGCGTGGGTAGAACAGGCAATTATGCGCAGTGAGGTCGCCGGGTTCGCACGGCTCGCCGTGGCGTTGCAAGTATTCGCGGGTTGCCACCAGCACCGAGGCGGTGTCGCACAGCTTCCACGCCACATGGGTTTCCGGCACCTGGAAACCGTGGCGCACCGCCAGGTCGTAGCCCTCGGCCGCCAGCGAACTCAAGGTATCGGAAACATCCAGTTGAATGCGCACCTGCGGGTAGAGCTGCAAGAACTCCGACAGATGCGGCACCAACTGTTGCCGGGCAAAGGCCACCGGCGCGGTGAGGCGCACCAGGCCGCGAATCTCCCCGGCCGAGTCGCGTACCGAAGAGAAACTGCGCGCGATTTGGGCATAGGCGCTGCGCACTTCGCGGGTCAAGGATTGCCCCGCATCGGTCAGCCGTACGCTGCGCGTGGTGCGGGTGACCAACCGTGTACCGGTGGCTTTCTCCAGGTCCGAGATGCGCTGGCTGACGGCGGACTTGCTCACGCCCAGGCGCGCCGCGGCGGCGGTGTAGGTGCCTTGCTCCTCCAGCACCGACAGCCAGTGAATGTGGGTCCACAACCCCTCTATCTCGGCTTTTTCCATGGTTCTATTGTTCGCCTGTATGGACAATAAGTTCTGAATTTTGCTCTGGTTGGGAACAAAGCGAAAGCCTATCGTGGCTTCCATTGCCATCCACCAGGGAGCCTCTGCCATGACCACCACCCTTGAGCACTACATCAACGACCAGCGCGTGAGCCGCGATGATCGCTATCAGGACGTCTTCAACCCGGCCACTGGCGAAAAGACCGGCCGCGTCGCCCTGGCCAGTCGCCAGACCGTGTCCGAAGCCGTCGCCGCTGCCCAGGCTGCGTTCGCCGGTTGGGCCGACACACCGCCGATCCGCCGTGCCCGCGTGTTGTTCGAGTTCTTGCACCTGCTGCGTGAGCGCAAGGATGACCTGGCGCGCATCATCGTCGCCGAACATGGCAAGGTCTTCACCGATGCCCAGGGTGAAGTCGACCGTGGTATCGACATTCTTGAGTTCGCTTGCGGTATTCCCAACCTGCTCAAGGGCGAGCACTCCGACCAGGTGTCCCGTGGCATGGACAACTGGACGATGCGCCAGCCGCTGGGCGTGGTGGCGGGCGTGACGCCGTTCAACTTCCCGGTGATGGTGCCGATGTGGATGTACCCGATCGCCATCGCGGCGGGCAACACCTTCATCCTCAAGCCGAGCCCGACCGACCCGAGCGCCTCGCTGTTCATGGCCGAACTGCTGCGCGAAGCCGGCCTGCCCAAAGGCGTGTTCAACGTGGTGCAGGGCGACAAGGAAGCAGTGGATGCGCTGATCCAACACCCGGACGTCAAGGCCGTGAGTTTCGTCGGCTCCACGCCGATTGCCCAGTACATCTACGAAAGCGGTGCCCGTCACGGCAAGCGTGTGCAAGGGCTGGGCGGCGCGAAAAACCACATGGTGGTGATGCCCGACGCGGATATCGAGAAAACCGTCGACGCACTGATGGGCGCCGCCTATGGCAGTGCCGGCGAGCGCTGCATGGCCATCTCCGTCGCCGTGCTGGTAGGCGATGTGGGTGACAAGGTCATCGCCGCCTTGACCGAACGGGCCAAGCAACTGCGCATCACCGATGGCCGGGATTTGAAAGCCGAAATGGGCCCGATCGTGTCCCGTGCCGCGCTGGAGCGCATCAGTGGCTACATCGAACAGGGCGTGCAAGCCGGTGCGCAATTGCTGCTCGACGGGCGGGGTTACGTGCCGTCCGAGGCCGGCCTGGAACACGGCTTCTGGCTCGGCGCCACGCTGTTCGACCACGTGACCCGGGACATGAGCATCTACCGCGAAGAAATCTTCGGCCCGGTACTGGCCTGCGTGCGCGTCAACGACTTCGCCGAAGCGATCAAACTGGTCAACGACCACGAGTTCGGCAACGGCGTCAGCTGCTTTACCCGCGACGGCCACATTGCCCGCGAGTTTGCCCGGCGTATCGAAGTCGGCATGGTCGGCATCAACGTACCGATCCCCGTGCCCATGGCCTGGCACGGGTTTGGCGGCTGGAAGAAGAGCCTGTTTGGCGACATGCATGCCTACGGCACCGAGGGTGTGCGCTTCTACACCAAGCAGAAGTCGATCATGCAGCGTTGGTCGGAGAGCATCGAACAAGGCGCCGAATTCGCCATGCCAGTGTCCAAGTAACGACCTGAAGAACACCGCCGGGAAACTGTGGGAGGGGGCTTGCCCCCGATGGACTGCGTAGCAGGCCCATTTTTGAGGCCGCCGCGCGGCCTATCGGGAGCAAGCCCCCTCCCACAAGTTTGATCGCATTCAGGCATCCCATCGTGCAATGGAACAATTTCTTACCTCAGTACCACACAGGGTGGACAAATCTACCGCCGTGTTTCCTACCGTGGTCGAGAGAACATTCCACTCGCATGATGATGAATAATGACCACCAATATTCTTGCATTTCCTACCGATCGCCATTGGGCCAGAAACCTTGAAGGGGGCGCGGAAACAGCGAGCAGTCGTACCAAGCGATCTTCGGGTTCTGACGCAGCGGGCAACAGTGAGGCGCCCAAATCCGCATCAGGCCCCTCAGCCGCCAGCCCGCCTCAGGTCACTGGCGGCTCATCGGCCCAGGCGGGCAAAAATAATGCGCCATCGGAACTCAGCAAAAGCTCTGTGAGTTGGGTGAGTTATCAGCACGGTGTCAACCTGGCCGAAGCCATCGAGCCGGGCTCTTCGAAGCGGATGACCCAGGATGAACTGATCGCCTTGCCCGGCAAAATGAGTGCTATGGCGGTGACACCCGAACAAGAGCTGTTGATTGCGTCGACGCGCATTGGCCCCGCGCTGGAGTGGGCCGTTGCCAACGGCATTCTTGAAGATAAAACCGAATTTTCGCAGGCGGACATTCAAAAAGCCCTTGCCGCATTGGATCAGCATCTTGAAAAGATGGCGGGTGCCATCGGTAGCCTCTCTAGCCCCATGCCAATGAGGAAGGATTATTTCCTTGGGACGCAACAGGTATCGCCCATCAAAGGCCATGCCGATCCGGATAATAAAAAATACCCGGTGGCTATCTACGATGACCAAAAATTCGGCGAAGACTTCAAAGCCGATCTGGCGAACAAGAAAGCCGCCTACGGCACGATAATCCAATACGCTCTCTCAACGCTGCCCCCGGCGGATCAAATCGCCATAGCGCACGGTGACGTCGGTGTGTATGCGATGAAGTCACCAGGAGAGGGCGGCGAGCCCGAGCGCACTACGTTCTTGATTAAAGCGGTTCACGAAGGAAAGACGACGGTCTATGAAGTCAACCCTGAACGGGGGACCGTGGTTAAGCGGGACGATTACGTCGGTGTATTTCAGGGCCACAGTGTCATCGGAAAACAACGTTTACCCGACGGCAGTTATGCGAACGCATTCACCGCGTGGCCAAAACCCAGCATTCAAGGGCAGCGTTATGAGGCGAAAGCTGATCAGCCAGTGGGCGCCCGATCGGACAATACGCCGTTTTCCGCCCAGCTTTATACGTTGGAACCGCTGGCGACCTTTCCGGCCTCTGCGCAAGGCAGCGCCGGAAAGCCAACCTATCAGGCAAAGTTCGTGGAGCGAACCGGCCAGATCGGCACGACGGTGTCCGAAAAACTGTTTTTTATGAAGGATCTGGATTTGCTGGAGAGGGCAAAAGAGGATCCGGAGCGCGTGACTGAAGCCGAGAAAGAGGACAGAGACAACTATCAGACATTCAAGGCCGACAGGGAGAAGCGTCGTGAAATCCTTAAAGGTTTCGTGCCTTTTTGGCACGGTGTCGAGGCAATAGTTGCCGGCCGCCCACTCGAAGGCATCGCGCAAATATGGATTGATCTGCTTTCACTGTTTACGCCTGTTGAACAAGCCGCCGCTGGCTTGACGAGGGGGGTTATCCGATCGATCAAACCCATCATCCCGAAGTTTTTGAAACCGTCGGTAAATTTTGCGAGTTACAGCTTAAAGCCTGGGGTTGCCGGGGTTAAATGGGAAGGCGGCGTACAGGGTTTGAAGTGGGCACCCAATGCTTCCAAAAAAGCAACTCAGGGCATTGAGCAGTTCAAGGCTGCCGCCGTGCCGTTGCCCCGCAGTCAACCGGGTGTCAGGCCGATTGAGCTGAATGGTGTGAAGTATTTTGTTTCCGAAAAACCTGATGCCGGCGATGGCGTCCACTATGTGTTACGCATCGCCAAACCGGATGACCCTACGCAGTTAGTCAGTAGCGGAAAAATTGCCAAGCCTGATGACGCAGGTGTCTGGAAGAGAAGAGGCGTCGAGGGCGGCGGGAAAATATCAGAGGTTTTTTCGCAAAAATATAGAGATGCCCGTAAGGAACTGGCTGGCGTTGTGGAAAAACACAAGCAGTCAGGGGGCGCGCTCTCCGAGCAGCAGAAGGACGAGTTCACCAAGACCCTCACTAAACTTGTCGGAGAAAGTAATGCTGATGATTTTGAGCATGTGGGTACTTATACTCGCGCAGGCTCAGACTTCGTCAATCAGCCCCTGCGTGCGAATCGGCGTACGCCGGAACTTGAAGCGTTTTTGCGTGAGTTTGATCAATTAAAGCCCTATGAGGGCAAGGCGTATCGTTCGGCGTTCGTCACCCCAGAGGGTGCAAGCCGGCTTAAAAATGGCGTAGGCAAAGTCTTCCAGGATCCTGGGGTACAGTCCGCCTCGGCGACCGTGCACAATTCAGTGGAGTGGGAAGGCTGGGCGAAAGGCGTGGCAAAAGGTCAGGGGCAGGGGACTCAGCAGGTCGTCTATGTCTTTGATGAGTCCATACCGAAGAAGAACGTATCAACCAGTTTCTTGAAGGATCATGTCGCGATCGGCGCGGGCCAACCCGTCAAAGTATTGGCTGTCCAGGAACACGGTGGAAAGTTGTTCGTCTATTTTTCGTCGCCTTCCGAGGTCCCTGACCATCTCTACAATATCTACAATGGCGCCCAGATTTATTGACGTCATAGGCTTTCGGCACGGACGCATAGCCCTGATCATTCCCACATCCCGTGGGAATGATCAGGGCGGGTTCAGCGCCGCCCAGCCCGCGTACTCACATCCACCCACACCGCCAGCACCAGAATGCTGCCCTTCACAATCATCTGCCAGTAACTGTCCACATCCAGCATCGACATACCGTTGTCCAGGCTGGTAATCACCAACGCCCCGAGCAACGCGCCATACACCGTGCCCGAACCGCCGCGCATGGACGTGCCACCGATAAAGCACGCAGCAATGGCGTCGAGTTCACCCATGTTGCCCGCCGACGGCGAACCGGCCGCGAGGCGGGCGGTGTTGACCAGGCCGGCGAGGGCGCACATCACGCCCATGATGCCGAAGATCCATAGCTTCACCGCCTGTACGTTGATACCCGACAGGCGCGTGGCTTCCATGTTGCTGCCCACCGCGTAGACGCGACGACCGAACACGGTCTGGCTGGTGACGTAGCTGAACACGCCGAGCAGCACCAGCAATAACAACACCGGCACCGGGATGCCGTCGTAGCTGTTGAGGGTGGTGACGAACCCGGCCAACACCACGCCGATCACCCCCACGCGCAACCCATCACGCACCCGCGAGTGCGCCGCCAGGCCATGCAAGGCGCGGTTGCGCCGCTGCTTCCAGGTGAGGAACACGGTCAGCGCAAACAGCAGCACGCCCAGGCCGACTCCTACCGTATGCGGTAAATAGCCCTGGCCCACGTACACCAGTGACGGCGATACCGGTGCGATGGTGGTACCGCCGGTAATCCCCAGCAGAATCCCGCGAAACGCCAGCATCCCGCCCAAACCTACGATAAACGACGGGATACGCAGGTAAGCCGTCATGTAGCCGTTGGCCAAGCCGATCATCAGCCCGCACAACGCCACCAGGCTCAGGTTGGCCAGCAGCGGAATGTGGTACACCACGTCCAGGATCGCCGCGAGCCCGCCCAGCAGCCCGAGCAACGAGCCCACCGATAAATCGATCTCGCCGCTGATGATCACCAGCACCATGCCGCAGGCCAGGATTCCGGTGATCGACATCTGCCGCAGCAGGTTGGACAGGTTGCGCGGCGTCACGAAGCCGCCCTCGGTCTGCCAGCTGAAAAACAGCCAGATAAACGCCACGGCGATGACCAGGGCCAGCATTTTGTAGCGGGTAAAAAGGTGTTTGACCTGATTCATCTACGCGGTCTTCCGATCATGATGGTTTTGGCTGAGCGCGGCGGCGAGCACCTGTTCCTGGGTGAGGTCTTCATTGATAAAGTCGCCACGCAGTTGCCCGTCGCCGATCACCAGCACGCGGTTGGACACGCCCAGCACTTCGGCCAGTTCCGAGGAAACCATGATGATCGACACGCCTTCGGCCGCCAGTGCGCTCATCAGCTTGTAGATCTCGTACTTGGCGCCCACGTCCACGCCGCGGGTGGGTTCATCGAGGATCAGCACCTTGGGCTTGGCCATCAACATCTTCGCCAGCACGGCTTTTTGCTGATTGCCACCGGACAGGCTGGTGATCGACAGCGACGGGCTGGCCGTCTTGAGGTGCAGGCGAGCGATCTGTTGCTCGATGCTGCCCAACTCGGCTTCGGCGTTGATGCGCGTCAGGCGCGAGTAGGTTTCCAGCACGGTCAGGGTGATGTTCTGGCCCACCCCGAAATCCGGAATGATGCCTTGGCGCTTGCGGTCTTCGGGCACCATGCACAGCCCTGCGCGGATCGACTTGAGCGGCGTGCGCGTGTCGACCGGCACGCCGTCCAGCCACACTTCGCCGCTGTAGCGGCCGGGGTAGGCGCCGAACAGCGCCGATACCAGTTCCGTGCGTCCGGCGCCCACCAGCCCGGCGATGCCGAGGATTTCCCCGCGCCTGAGCACAAAGGAAATATCGTCAACGCGTTTGCGCTTGGGGTTGTCGACGTCATAACAGGTGACGTTGCGTGCTTCGAAAATCACCTCGCCCACCGCGTGGGGTTCGGTGGGGTAGAGGTTGTTCATCTCGCGGCCGACCATCTGGGTGATGATCTGCGGGATATCCATGTCGGCCATGGCGGTAGTCGCGATGTGTTTGCCGTCGCGGATCACGGCAATGGTGTCGCACACCGCCGCCACTTCATCGAGCTTGTGGGAGATGTACACGCAGGCCACGCCCTTGGCCTTGAGGTCTCGGATGATATCCAGCAGTACCTCGATTTCCGACCGGGTCAGGGCCGAGGAGGGCTCATCGAGGATCAACAGGCGTGCCTGTTTGTTCAGGGCCTTGGCGATTTCCACCAGTTGCTGGTAACCGCCGCCGTATTGCGACACCGGCAACGCCACGTTCATGTCCGGTACCTTGAGCTCGCGCATCAAGGCTTCGGCGCGGTGGAGCATGGCCGGGTAGTTCATGCGCCCGCCGGGCAAGGTCAGCTCGTGGCCCATGAAGATGTTTTCGGCCACCGACAGGTCAGGCACCAGGGTCAACTCCTGGTGAATGATGACGATACCGACGGCCTCGGTTTCGCTGATGGACTGGGCCTTGAGCGGTTGCCCATCCCAGAGGATTTCACCGTCCCAGGTGCCGTGCGGATAGACCGCCGACAGCACCTTCATCAAGGTGGATTTACCGGCGCCGTTCTCACCGCACAGGCCGACACATTCCCCCCGCCGCACGTTGATATCGATACCGTTCAGGGCGGGTACACCGCCAAAGGTCTTGACGATGCCGCGCATTTGCAACAGGTAGTCGGACATGACCATCATTGCCCGGCAATCTGTGCCTTGGTATAGAACCCGTCCTTCTCCAACAGGTCGATGTTGGCCTTGGTCAGCGGGGTGGGCGTGAGCAGGATGGTGTCGACCTTTTTGCTGCCGTTGTCGTATTGCGAGCTGTAGCTAGGTTTTTCATTGCGCGCCAGTTGTACCGAGAGCTTGGCCGCCTCGGTGGCGATCAGCTTGAGCGGCTTGTACACGGTCATGGTCTGGGTGCCGTCGAGCACGCGCTTCACGGCGGCCAGGTCAGCATCCTGCCCCGAGATCGGCACCTTGCCGGCCAGCTTCTGTGCGGCCAGGGCCTGGATCGCACCGCCGGCGGTGGCGTCGTTGGAAGCGACGATGGCGTCGATCTTGTTGTCGTTACGCGTCAGGGCGTTTTCGACGATGCTCAGGGCCTCGGTAGGGTTCCATTCCTTGACCCACTGCTGGCCGACAATCTTGATGTCGCCCTTGTCGATGGCCGGTTGCAGCACCTTCATCTGGCCTTCGCGCAGCACCTTGGCGTTGTTGTCGGTGGGCGCGCCGCCGAGCAGGAAGTAATTGCCCTTGGGCGCCGCTTGCAGCACACCGCCGGCCTGCATCTCGCCGACTTTTTCGTTATCGAAGGAGATGTACGCGTCGATATCGGCATTGAGGATCAGGCGATCATAGGACACCACCTTGATCCCGGCCTTCTTGGCTTCGGCGACGGCGTTGGTGAGCACGGTCGCGTTGAACGGCACGATGACGATCACGTCGACACCACGGGAGATCAGGTTTTCGATCTGGGAAATCTGCTTCTGCTCGTTGGCGTCGGCCGACTGTACAAACACTTTGGCATCGAGCTTTTCGGCTGCCGCCACGAAGTAGTCGCGGTCGCGGGACCAGCGTTCCAGGCGCAGGTCGTCGATGGAAAAGCCGATTTTCGGGTGAGCGGAATCAGCCATCGCCGGCAGGGCGAGCAAGGCCAGTGCCGAGGCAAGAAGAGTGCGTTTGAATGACTTCATAGTGGTGCGTCCTTTTATTGTTGTAGTAAGACTCTGTAGTGAGCGGGCTCGCCCCGCGCTGGGCGGCGCAGCCGCCCCAAAACCAGGCACCTCGGTCTTTCTGAAACACCCTGGCGTCCCTGTCTGGGGCGGCTGCGCCACCCAGCGCGGGGCAAGCCCGCTCACTACAATCAGCTGTAGATAAAGCGGTTCACGACACCTTCGAGCATCTCCTGTCGCCCGCTCACGGCCTGCGGGTTCAGCTCATTGGCAAATGCATGCTCGGCCAGGGACTCCAGGCTGTACTCGCCGGCCAATACGGCCTGGCCCAGCGGCTGCCGCCAACCGGCATAACGCTGGTCCTTGAATTGTTGCAAGCGGTCGTTCTGCACCATGGCGGCTGCGCGTTCCAATGCCAGGGCCAAGACATCCATGGCGGCCACGTGCCCGTGGAACAGGTCGACTTCGTCCAGGCTCTGGCGACGGACCTTGGAGTCGAAATTGTAGCCGCCATTCTTGAAACCGCCGGCCTTGAGGATTTCATAAGTGGCGAGGGTCATTTCCTCGACGCTGTTGGGGAACTGGTCAGTGTCCCAGCCGTTCTGCGGGTCGCCACGGTTGGCATCGATGCTGCCGAAAATGCCAAGGGACACGGCGGTGGCAATCTCATGCTGAAAACTGTGCCCGGCCAGGGTCGCGTGGTTGGCCTCGATGTTCACCTTGATTTCCTGTTCCAGGCCGTACTCATGCAGGAAGCCGAACACCGTGGCGCTGTCGTAATCGTACTGGTGCTTGGTCGGCTCCTGGGGCTTGGGCTCGATCAGCAGGTCGCCCTTGAAGCCGATCTTGTACTTGTGCTCCACCACCATGCGCATAAACCGGCCGAGCTGCTCGCGTTCGCGCTTGAGGTCGGTGTTGAGCAGGGTTTCATAGCCCTCGCGACCGCCCCACAGCACGTAGTTGGAGCCTTTGAGCCGCAAGGTGGCGTTCATCGCACTGCACACCTGGGCGGCCGCATAGGCAAATACCTCCGGGTCCGGGTTGCTGGCGGCGCCGGCGGCAAAACGCGGGTTGCTGAAGCAGTTGGCGGTGCCCCATAACAGCTGGATGCCGGACTGTTCCTGATGACGCTCCAGGTGATCGACCATCTGCGCAAAGTTATGGCGATATTCCTTGAGCGAGCTGCCTTCGGGGGCGACGTCCGTGTCGTGAAAGCTGTAGTAATCGATGCCCAGTTTGGAGAAGAACTCAAAGGCGGCCTGCGCCTTGCCGATCGCCAGCTCCATCGGCTCGCCACTGCGCTGCCACGGCCGCTTGAAGGTGCCCAGGCCGAACACGTCCGAGCCCGGCCACACAAAGGTGTGCCAATAACAAACGGCCATGCGCAAGTGCTCGCGCATGGGTTTGCCGAGGATCAGTTTGTTGGCGTCATAGTGGCGGAAGGCGAGGGGCGCGTCGCTGTCGGGGCCTTCGAAGCGGACCTTCTCGACACCAGGGAAATACTGCATGGCGTTTTCCTTATTGTTCTTGGCGGTGTCTGGATACTAGCAACGGCGTTGGGCCCGCCGATTATGAAAATCACCAAGGGAGGGTGCGATTTTGAGTGGCGGGGTTTAGTCTGTGGCGACAGGCCTCAGGACAAAAACAATGAAAACCCTACCGCCCGTTCACCGTATCGCCCTGTTGTTCAACGGCAGCAAAATCTACGATCGCGGCATCATCGCCGGCATCGGCAACTACCTGAGCAGTACCCGTGCGTCGTGGGATCTGTTTCTGGAGGAAGACTTCCTGTGCCGCCTCAAAGGCATCGAGCATTGGCAGGGCGACGGCATCATTGCGGATTTCGACGACCCGCTGATCGGCGAAGCGCTGGCCGGGAGCCGCTTGCCGGTGGTGGCGGTGGGCGGCTCCTACGAGGATGTGCGTGCCTACCCCAAGGGCATTCCCTATGTGGCCACCGACAATCATGGCTTGATGAAGCTGGCGTATGAACATTTGATCGAGGCGGGGTTGACCCGGTTTGCCTGTTTCAGCTTGCCGCCGGCCCAGGCCAACCGCTGGGCGCAGGAGCGCGAAAAGGCCTTTCGCAGCCTGCTGACGCGTGATGGTGTGCCGGTGGAGATCTATCGCGGCCTGGGCACCAGCGCACCGCTGTGGGACAGCGCGGTGGAGCAGCAGATTGCCTGGCTGGAAAGCCTGCCCAAACCCATCGGCATCATCGCCGTCACCGACGCCCGTGCCCGGCAACTGCTGCAAGCCTGCCTGACGGCCGGGATCGCCGTGCCGGAAGAAGTGGCGTTGATCGGCATCGACAACGACCCGTTGACCCGCACCCTCACGCGGGTGCCGTTGAGTTCGGTGATCCAGGGCACCGAGACCATGGGCCGTACCGCCGCCGCCCTGTTGCACCAGATGCTGCACGGCAAACCCTGCGCCGGTACGCAGATCCTGGTGCCGCCGGAGGCGATCAACGTGCAAGCCTCCAGCCTGCACCAACCCTTGGGCAACCCCTACGTGATGCAGGCGTTGCTGTTTATCCGCCAATACGCATGCCAGGGTATCAAGACCGCCCAGGTGGCGGCCTATGTGGGCGTATCACGCTCATCCCTGGAGTCGCACTTTCGCAAGGAACGTGGCTGCAGCGTGCACGACGAGATCCTGCGCTTCAAACTGGCGGCCGCCGCCAAGGGCCTGGAGAACCACCGCGTGGCGATTGCCGAGGTTGCCGCGCGCTGCGGCTTCAAATCGGCACAGTACCTGCACACGGTGTTTCGCCGGGAGTTCGGCTGCACGCCACGCGAATACCAGCAGGGCGCGGCCTAGAACACAGCTTTGACCTGCAACCCCACGACCAGCGCGTTATCGATGTTCTCACCCGAAAACGCGCCCGGCTCGATGATGTATTGCACATCCGGGCGCAGGGTCAGCCAGGGCGTGGCCTGGTAGCCATAGCTGAGTTCGATCAATTGCTCGGCATTGTTCAGGTCGGGATACTCGGTCCCCGCCTTGAAGGCCGCCAGTTCCTGTACGTCACGGCTGCGAGGGTTCGGTACCGCACGGCCGTAACCCAGGGCGACGGTATCGCGTGGCCGACCTTCGAAGGGCTTGTACAGCACCAACCCTGCGCCGTACCACTTGCTGAACGGCGACGCTGCTTCACTGGCTGCCGAGTACTGACCGAAAGCATGCAGCGTGCGCCCGGCGGAGGCCTCGGAGGCCCACACCGCCTGGTCGATCAGCAGGTAATGGCCGCCACGCCCGTTGACCTCTTTATTGCTACCGATGCGTTTGACGTTGGAGCTGTCGTAGTAATAACCCAGCTTGTACTCACCGGGCAGCGGGCCTGCGTGTTTGTACACCAGTTCGATCGGCACCACGGTGCCGGTGGTGTGTTTCGGGTCCAGGCGCCAGGCGCGGCTGGAGTTACCGTTGCTCTCGGGGTCGACGTTGAAGGCTGCGACGCGCAGTTGCCAGGACGGTGAAAAATCGTATTTCACGCGGGCACCCAGGCGCGCATTCGGGTAGTTGGTCCAGCCGCTGCCGCCGGACATGTTCAGCGGATGCCCGCAGAAACCGGCGTTCATGAAGTTGCAGAGGATGCCGCTGTCCAGGCCGCCGAGGTCATTGCCCATGGCCATGTAGCCCAGCTTGACGTTAAGCGCCGGGGTGAACAGCGTGCGCTCGTAGCTCAGTTCGGTGAGGCGGGTATAGAGGCCGCCGTAGTTTTCCTGGATCGGCAGGCGGTTACCCACCAGATCCTCGGAGGCGCTGTTGCCGCGACGGTCATTGATCGTGACCTGGATGCGGTCGCCATGGTTGAAGCCGTAGAGCTTGCCCAGGTCGAACTGCACGCCGAGCTTGAGGTTCTGCGAGTAGCGTGCCGCACGGTGTTGGCCGCCGTCGGCGTTGTAGGCGGTCTCGCCGCTGTAGTCGCCGGTGAAGCGAATGCCTTGTTCGTCGAGTTCGCGGCGCAGGCCGCCCCAGTCGCCGGTCAAGGTGGTGTCGTCGGCTTGTGCGGGCAGCGCGGCGCCAAAGGCCAGGCCCAGCAACAGGCGCCCAATGGACGTAGGAGAAACGGGGAGCATGCAGGTTCTTCCAAATAGACGGCGCGGTGCCGAAGCACCGCGCAAACACAGGGTTTTTATGGCAGGGCGTAGGCGATCACGTAGTCGCCACGGTCGGTGGACTGGCGTGCGCCACCTGCGGTGATGACCACGTACTGCTTGCCGGTTTTCGGCGAGACATAGGTCATCGGGCCGCCCTGGCTGCCGACGGGCAGGCGGGCTTTCCAGATTTCTTCACCGTTGCCGCTGTTGAAGGCGCGCAGGTAGAAGTCCTGGGTGCCGGCGATAAAGATCAGGCCGCCCTGGGTCGACAGCGTACCGCCAAGGGTCGGCAAACCGATCTTGATCGGCAGGTGCATGCGGATACCCAGCGGGCCGGTGTCTTCCACGGTGCCGACCGGCACTTGCCAGGCGACTTTCTGGGTCTTCATGTCGATCGCGGTCAGGGTGCCGAACGGCGGTGCCTGGCACGGAATACCGGCCACCGACAGGAAGCGGTTTTTGTTCACCGCATACGGCGTGCCCTTGAGCGGTACGGCGCCCATGCCGGTGTTGAGTGCTTCACCGCCGGACGAGGCCTGAGCGCGGTTCTGCGAGGGGATCATCTGGATCCACAGGCCCAGGCGCATGTCGTTGACGAAGATAAAACCGTGCACCGGGTCGGTGGAAATACTGCCCCAGTTCATGCCGCCCAGGGAACCTGGGAAGCTCAGCGATTTATCGGTGCCCGGCGCGGTGTACAGGCCGTCGTAGCGCATGCCCTTGAAGTCGATGCGACACAGCAACTGGTCGTACGGCGTGGCACCCCACATGTCCGCCTCGGTCAGGGTTTGCGCGCCGATCTGCGGCATACCCAGCGATTTGGGTTGGGTCAGCGAGTAAGGCTCGTTGGGGATGTTCGCCGCCTTGACGGGCACTTCCTTGACATCGGTCAGCGGCTTGCCGGTGGCACGGTCGAGTACATAGATCTGCCCGGCCTTGGTGCCGATCACCACGGCGGGCACGGCTTTGTCGCTACCCGGCGGGGTGAAGTCGATCAGGCTCGGCTGCATCGGCAGGTCGAAGTCCCACAGGTCGTTGTGGACGGTCTGGTAGACCCATTTTTCGCTGCCGGTGGAGGCATCCAGCGCCAACACCGAGGCGCCGTACTTGTGGTTGAGCTGGGTGCGTTCCACGCCATAGATATCGGTGGAGGAACTGCCCATCGGCAAGAACACGGTGTTCATCAACGGGTCATAGGACATCGGTGCCCAGCTGTTCGGCGTACTGCGCACATACGTGCTGCCGGCTGCGGGGGCTTGCTTGTCTTCGGGGTTGCCCGGGTCGAAGGCCCAGCGCATTTTGCCGCTGATTACGTCGAAACCCCGGATCACGCCGCCGGGCATGTCGGTCTGCACGTTATCCGCCACGCGCCCGCCGACCACCACGGTGGTGCCGGCCATCAAGGGTGCCGAGGACAATTGGTAGTAGCTGTCCGGTACATCGCCCAGGCCGGCTTTCAAGTCCACCTGGCCATGGGTGCCGAAGTCTTCGCAGAATTTACCGGTATCGGCATCCACGGCGATCAGGCGTGCATCAATGGTGTTGGTCAGCAGGCGACGCTGGCATTGCGCTCCGGCCGGTACGCTGGCGGCGAGGATCGGCGAGCTGTTGGGCTGCGTCGGTTGGGCAATCGGCGCGGTGGCGTCGAAATACGCCATGCCACGGCAGCGCTGCCACACCGCCGACTTGGCGTTGATCTCGTTCTTCCACAGCTCTTTGCCGGTGTCGGCATCCAGCGCAATCAGGTTGTTGTGGGGGGTGCAGATAAACACCTTATTGCCGATCTGCAACGGTGTCAGTTGGTCTTCGGCACCGTTGCCGTCGCTGATCGCCACGTCGCCGGTGTGGTAGGTCCAGGCCACCTTGAGCTTATTGACGGTGTCGCGGTTGATCTGGTCCAGTGCGGCAAAGCGGCTGCCGCCTTCGGTATTGCCGTAGTGAGCCCAGTCTTTTTGCGCGTCGGCCGCAGCGACCGGCGTGATGCCAGGGCCTTGACCGGTCGACGCGACGCTTGGGTGGGCGACAAACATATTGCCTGCCGCAACCGCCACGCCCACCGCCAACACGGCGGCAATCGCATAGGCGCCCCGTGCCGGCCGGTTGACCAGCAGCGGGTACACCAGCGCCACGACCACGCCGATCACCGCGAACATGAACACTCGAGAGAACATCGGCCAGAACACCAGGCCCACATCCGCGATCGCCCACACGGCGGTCCCTACCAGGAACGTCGCGAACAACCAGGCGCCCGCCGGTTTGCGCTGGGCAATCAACAGCCCGGACACCGCCATCGCCAGGCCGCCGATCAGGAAGTACCAGGAGCCGCCAAGGCTCACCAGTTTGGCGCCGCCCACGGCCAGCGCCACGCCGAGCAGGGCGATGATGACGCCCAGGCCCAGCAGGAGAAATCTAGAGGCGCCGGTGGCGCGCGATGCTCGTTTCATATCGATAAATGCTCGAAGGTGAGAGGCGAAGGCGCGATTTTAGCAATATAAGTAACTAGTTAGTACATTATGCTCGGTAATAGTCTGTTACCGCCTCGGCGATGATGCCCGGCGTCAAGCCAGGGCATCCCGCTGCATGGACTGCAGGTTCTTCTCGATGGTCTCGCAGATGTTTTCCATCTGTATCTGGTGTTCGCTGGAGCGAAACGGGCTTTGCAGGTCGGTGCCGATGCGTTCGATCGCCAGCAGCATGAAGCCCACCACCGTTGAGGCCAAGGGTGTGAACCAGCCCAGGGATTCCACCAGGCCCACCGGCACGATCAGGCAAAACAGCGAAATGAACAACCGGGGGAAATACACGTAAGGGTAGGGCAGCGGCGTATTTGCAATCCGCTCCATGCCGCCCTGGCTGTTGGATAAATCCACCAGCGTGGACTCCAGCCGCGCCAGGCGAATGCTGTCCAGGCGCCCGGCCTGGTATTCCCGGGCCAGCAAGGTCGCCGAACCGGTGAGCAGGTCATTGGCAAAATTATTGGTGGCGCCGTTGCGCGCGAACTCGTCCGCGGGAATAAACGCGCGCACCTCATCAGGGCAGGGGCGGCCCCTGAGATGCGCCGCCAGGCAGTTCACGTAGGCGACGTGGCGACGCAACAGGGTTGATTTGATCGGGTTCACCTCGCCCTGGACATCATCGAGCAAGGTCAACACCTGGCGGGCGTAGCTGCGCGAGTTGTTGACCATCGCCCCCCACAGCGTGCGCGCTTCCCACCAACGGTTATAGGCGCTGCTGTTACGAAAGCTGATCAATACCACCAGGGCCGAACCCAGCAGAGTCAGGGGCATCAGCGGCAGGTTGATCTTGGCATTGAGAAACAGCATGAAATCCACCGTGACGGCGATATCCCACAACAGCAGCCAGAACAGCGACCAGCCCACATAACCCATGGTTTTGATGATCAGACGGTATTTCTTGAGGATCGCGGCTTTCAAATCAAGACCTCGCAGGGAACGGTTGGTAACAGTGCTCTGATTCGGACGTGCGCAGTCTGGGAAAGGTTCGCTGACCAATGCGTGAATGGAGTTATTCAATAAGTGCAAGGCGTAAATACGGGGGAAGTGTCACAAGAGTTCTCTGGATTGTGCGCAATCAGCGCCTTGGAACAACTTTGGTATTGATGATGTGTGGTCGGCCAATCGCTGTACATTGCGCCATCAGGCAAAGCGCCATTACCTGAAGTTTTGCGACGTGATTTGTTGTGGGACCGGGTCACGGAAACTTCTGTGGCCGAGATCAGTGGAAGACAGTTGGTTGGTCAGGGCTCATTCATGCACGTCAGTTCGTTGAAGTTGGCTATATGTCACACGGCGCAGGAGCTCGAACGCCATGTGGATTTTGAACGTTCCATCCGGGCCCACTACACGGTGCAGTTGGGCCCCTATTCAAGACGGCCGTTTTTCTACAAGAGCGCACTCAAATACAGCCGTTTGATGGTGTCGTTTGCGTTGTTGAGTGAATACTTCCGCAAGCCGACACCGTTACTGTCCGAGGTCAAAACCTTTTGTGTGGCGCGCGGGTACTGCTCGCGAAACAGCCTGGAGTCGATCTTTTCGTTACTCCGCGCCCTGGGTTTCATGGAAGTCGCGCCACACCCGGAAGACAGCCGTTTCCGGGTGTATTCACCGTCGGAGGAAGCCTGTCGCGAAGTGCGTCTGATGCTGGCGTCGATTACCCACTCATTGACCCGGATGTGCCCGGATCGCGCCACCTTGCAGCGCATGCATGCGCTGGATGACCAGCAGTTCCTGGCGACCTATTTCAAAGGCTTTGGCGTCATCCTGGCCGCCGACCTGACCGTCGATGTGTTGCTGCCCGAGTGTTACTGGCTGGTCAAGCGAGATGCCGGGCATATGTTGATGCTCGCCATCTACAACGATGCGTTTGCGCCGGACAATCAACGCGCGCGCTTTCGTTCGTCTTCCTACCTGGCCTTGGCCAAACAACTTTCAGTATCGAAAACCCACGTCATCCGAGTGGTTCAGGAGGGGGTCGAAAAGGGCTACTTCAAAGTCCACTCCAAGACCCGATTGGAAGTGCTGCCGCGATTTGCCAGCCTGGTCCGGCGGTTTATGGCGTTTTCATTTGCGGTGAGCGTGCATGCCGTTGAGATGGGAGCCTAAAAGATGCCTGCTCACTTGAAGTTGAGACCCAGAATGCGCCGGTTGCTCTCGCCGGCGGTCACCTGGGCCGAAGGGATAGGGATTGTGGCCTGGGTGGGTCAGTTGCTGATTCATCCGGGCATTGAGTTCGACGGTATCACCTTGTTGATCAGTATCTGCCTGCTGGTGGTGTGCCGGCTTCATTATGTGGTCGAGAACTTTCACCTGTGGCGGGCGCTGGGCATTGTCTACGTGGTGGTGCTGTCGGCAGGTTTTGCCTATGTCATCGAGGCTCAGGAAGCGTTGCGTATTTTTGTGCTGCCGCTGGCGGTCACACTGGTCATCAGCAGCGCCATCCTGTTTATCAGTGTTCGCGACTATCTGGTCTGCACGGCATTGGTGTGGCTGATCCTGTGGCCGTTGATGCAGACCGATAACTACGCTCAAACGCAGACCTACCTGTGGATGTTTTGCCTGTCGTCGGTGTCGATCGGCTTTGTCTTGAGCTTTTCCTATTTGAAGACCTTGCGTTCGGTACTGCTGGTGGAAAGTGAGTTCCGCGTGATGGCGGAGACCGACTATCTGACCTCCATCCTCAACCGCCGCGCGTTCATGCAATGCTTCGACAACCTGATCGCCGAGGGGCAAAGCGGCTACTTCCTGATGCTGGATATCGACAGTTTCAAATCCAAGAATGACCTTTACGGCCACGATGTCGGCGACAAGATCCTGTGTGCCATGGCCACCTGCCTGAGAAATGCCCAGGGCAGCCACAGTTTCGGCCGGATCGGCGGCGAGGAGTTCGGCGTGCTGTGGCTGGGCGATGACTCGGCGCTGGCCTGCGACTTTGCCCTGGACCTGTTGCAAGCGATCCGGCGCAGTGTCGCCGCGCCGCACAACTACACCTGCAGTGCGGGCATGGCGCGGTTTTCAGCGGGGGCGGAGCTGTCGGTGGTGCTCAAGAGCGCCGACAGGAATTTGTACAGCGCCAAGCGTAATGGCAAGGATCGCGTTTATCTGGAGGGCGAGCTGGTCGCCGCACCGTGTGGTGCGACGACGCTGTGAATTTACTCGATCGGGTAGCGTTTGAAGGCTGGATGCTGTTCCAACTGCTCGGCGTGGCGTTGCAGGTTGGCAAATGCGTCGGCTTTCACCACCGAGGGTACGGTGAATTGGCTGAAAGACCAGGCCACTGCCGCCGTCAGCGATGCCTGGGAGATCGCGTTACCGGCGGCCTGGCCCAAGTGTTTGTCGAGCAAGCCAAAGGCGGCCAGCAATTGCCCGCTGACCCGGTCGAGCCAGGGGGCGTGTTGCTTCTCGGCGGGGCGCAGGTTGTGCTCATACACGATCTGCACGCTTTTCTCACAGGCGGCCAGGGCCAGCCCGAGCAGTTGCAGATCGCGGGCACGTGCGGCGGGCGATGGAGGCAGCAGCTTTTTGTCAGCCGGGGCCAGGGTTTCCAGATAGTCCAGGATCAGGCTCGAATCCATGAGTACCGTGCCATCGTCCAGCACCAGGGTGGGCGCCTTGACCACCGGGTTAATCTGGGCGAATTCGGTGTAAGTGCTGAACACCGAGAGTGCTTCATGGGTGAAGTCCACCCCGTACAGGTCCAGGGA
Source organism: Pseudomonas sp. R19M (assembly GCF_050312585.1). Lineage (NCBI taxonomy): Bacteria > Pseudomonadati > Pseudomonadota > Gammaproteobacteria > Pseudomonadales > Pseudomonadaceae > Pseudomonas > Pseudomonas sp. R19M. Next base: position 4,724 of record NZ_JBNPJV010000100.1, on the reverse strand, counting down.
TATGGCCACGCGGCGTACGTAGGGCGAGTCCAGCATGCCGATCAGTTTCATGAAGCCTCCATTGCTTGCGGGTATCGGGCTCAAGAGAGTAAGGGCATCGGCTCGGCGCGCGCAATCGCTTCACGCAGCGGCTGGTAGGCCTGCACCAATTGTTCCAGGCTGAATGCCAGGTTGCGCCCACTGGGGTTGGGCAGTACCCACACCGAGGCCTCGGCGAAGGGTTGTGGCTGCAACCCCCAGGCGAGCGTGCGCTGGCCTGACAGTGCGCTATAACCTGCCTTGCCGAGAAACGCCAGGTAGCGCGGCCGACAGCGGCGGATTTTCTGTTCGAACGCTATCGCCGCCTGCAGGAATTCATGCCGGGCCAATTCCCCCGCGCTGGCGGTGGGCCGCTCCACCAGCGTGGTCAGGCCGCAGTGGTATTGCAACAACGTGGGGCCGTCCTCGGGGTGAATCTCATGGGGCGTAAAACCCGCCAGGTGCAGCGTGCGCCAGAAGCGGTTGCTGCGATTGGCAAAGTGCTGGCCGATGGCGGCGGAGCCCTTGCCGGGGTTGATACCGCAGAACACCACGCTCAGGTGCTCGGCGAGGATGTCTTCAAGCCGCTCGTTCATGTCGGGTCTACCTGCAAATGGGTCAGCAACCACGCGGTGAAATGACGCGCCATGGGGTCGTGCTCGCTGTCACGATGGGTCAGCAGCGCCCAACTGGGGCCGCGGATCGTGGCTTCCACCAGGGGCGACAGCAAACCGTCCGCCCGCGCCTTGCGACTGAGCAACTGGCTGACCAGGCCAATGCCCAATCCGGTGCACACTGCGTCCAGCAACAGGCCAGGGTCGGAAAAATTCAGCCCCTGAGCTTGCTGCCCCACGTCGATCCCGGCTTCCACCGCCCAATGGCTCCAGTCCATTTCCCGTTCGCCGTGCAAGGTGGTGCGCTGGTCGATGGGCAGTTGCAATACCTTGGGGTGGCACGCCGGAAACAGTCGGTCGGCGTGCAAGACCTTGAAGCTGCATTCGGCCTGGGAACTGATGTCGTCGCGCACCGCCAGGTCGATGGTCTGGGTGGCCATGTCGGGGACTTCGTCGGTGCTGAAGATCCACAGGTCGACCTGCGGGTGCTGAAGGCGGAAATCCGCAAGTCGCGGTAGCAGCCAATGCCGGGCAAAGGTCGGCGTGGTGTTGAGCACCAGTTGATTCGGTTTGCGGTACTGCCCCAGCCGGCGCACGCCCACCGCCAGTTGCTGCAACAACGCCTGGGTGGTGCTGAGGAAGTCGTGGCCGGCGTCGGTCAGGCTCACGCTACGACCGCTGCGAAAGAACAGCGGCTGTTCCAGGTACGCCTCCAGGCTGCGGATCTGTTGGCTGATCGCCGATTGGGTCAGGTGCAGTTCCTCGGCGGCCTTGTGAAAGCTGCCCAGCCGGGCGGCGGCTTCAAAGCCGCGCAGGGTGCCGAGGGGCGGCCAGTGATTGAGCATGCTGATAAGTTCCTCTAATCAGTTTTCTACAAAATCCATCGTTTGTTTGGTCAATAGCGCCAACGTAGCATGCATGCCAGCACTCCGTGGGCAGTTTTCACTGAAAACAATGACTTAACTCAAAGGTACTTGTCATGCAGCGCAATGAACATTTAAGCAGGGGGTGGTGGATGCCCGCGGAGTGGACCCGACATGCGGCGACCTGGATGGTCTGGCCCCATAACCAATCGCTCTGGGAAACCACCTGGGGCGTCACCTTGCCCGGGGTGCAGGACGACTTCGCGAGGGTGGCCAATGCCATCGCGCGGTTCGAACCGGTGAAGATGATCGTGGACCCGTCGGCCCTGGCCCGTGCGCGAGCGCTGTGCGGGCCAGGGGTCGAGCTGATTGCGCAGGCGGTCAACGACAGTTGGTGTCGCGACTCCGGCCCGACCTTCATCTGCCACCCGCAACAGGGCTTGGCCGGGGTGAGTTGGCGCTTCAATGCCTGGGGCGGCAAGTCGGCGCATGACTTGGACGAAAGCCTGGCGCGACGGGTGCTCAATCACCTGGGCCTGGAGTGCTTCGGTACGCCTTTGAGCAATGAGGGCGGGGCAATCCATGTCGACGGCGAGGGCACCTTGATCACCACCGAGTCGGTACTGCTCAACCCCAACCGCAACCCCGGCATGACCAAGGCCGATATCGAGGACATCTTTGCGCGCCTGTTGGGCATCCGCAAAACCGTCTGGCTGCCTGGTGACCCGGATTACGTCACCGGCGACATGACCGATGGCCACGTCGACGGCGTGTGTGCCTTCGCGCGCCCCGGTGTGCTGTTGGTGGATGCGACCCACGACCAAGGTTCGGTCTACGCCGAGGTGGTGCGCGAAAATCGTCGCGCCCTGGCGTTGGCCTCGGACGCCAACGGGCGCCGCTTTGAAATGCTTGAGTTGTACGAAGCGAGCGAGGCCGTCGATAGCGAGGCCGAGGTGTTCTGTGCCTCCTACACCAACTTCTATATCGCCAACGGCGCGGTCATCATGCCGGCCTATGGCATTGCCGCCGACCAGGCTGCCGCCGAGGTGCTGGCCCAGGCGTTCCCTGGTCGGGAAATCGTCCCGGTGCAGATCAACCAGCTGGCCCATGGCGGCGGCGGCGTGCATTGCATCACCCAGCAACAGCCTGCAGGAGCCATGCGATGAGCCTGCTGACGATCGCGACGACGCAAATGCCGTGCACCTGGGATTTGCCCGGTAACCTTGATCGCGCCGAGCAGTGGGTGCGCGCTGCCGCAGCCCAGGGCGCCCAGGTGATTTTGTTGCAGGAACTGTTCGCCACGCCTTACTTCTGCATCGAGCAGCACCCCAGGCACTTGGCGCTGGCCGAGGAGTACTCGCACAGCCAGGTGCTCAAACGCTTCGCCGCCTTGGCCAGGGAGTTGGGGGTGGTGCTGCCGCTGAGCTGGTTTGAAAAAGCCGGCAATGCCTTCTTCAACTCCCTGAGCGTGGCCGACGCCGATGGGCAACTGCTGGGGGTGTACCGCAAGACCCATATCCCCAACGCCATCGGCTATCAGGAGAAGGAGTACTTCAGCCCCGGCGACACAGGCTTTCGCGTCTGGGACACAGCGTTCGGGCGCCTGGGTATCGGTATCTGCTGGGATCAGTGGTTCCCTGAAACTGCACGCTGCCTGGCTTTGCAGGGCGCCGAAGTGCTGCTGTTTCCCACTGCCATTGGCTCGGAACCCGGCTGCGCGACGCTCGACTCCCGCGACCATTGGCAGATGACCATGCGCGGACACGCGGCGGCGAACCTGCTGCCGGTGGTGGCGGCCAACCGTGTCGGCCGTGAAGTCGCAACCACCGATAGCGCGCTGCAAATGGACTTCTACGGTTCCTCGTTTATCTGTGACCATAAAGGCGCATTGTTGGCCGAGGCTGACCGCGACTCGACAGGTGTATGGGTCCACAGCCTGGACCTTGCGGCGATGCGCGAAGAGCGCCTGACATGGGGCATCTTCCGTGATCGCCGCCCGGACATGTACGGCGCACTGCTGACGCTGGACGGTCGCCCATCATGAAACGACTGCTGATAGGTACACTGATGCTCAGCGCCGCCTGCGCCTCGGCCGACGACAAAACCCTGAAGCTGTACAATTGGGCCGATTACTTCGCGGCCGACACCTTGTCCCGATTCACCGCTGAAACCGGTATCCAGGTGATCTACGACGTCATGGACGGCAGCGAGACCCTGGAAGCCAAGTTGATGGCCGGCGGCAGCGGCTACGACCTGATCTTCCCGGGCGACACGGTGGCCGAGCGCCTGATGCGCGCCGGCAGCCTGCAGCCGCTGGATTCCGCCAGGCTCACTGCGCTGAACGATATCGAGCCGGGTTTGCAACAGCTGCGCAGCCGCTACGTCACCTCGAACAAAGCCACGGTGCCCTATACCTGGGGCACTATCGGCCTGACCTATAACGCGCAGAAGATCGAACAGCGCTTGGCGAATGCGCCGGTCAACAGCCTTGACCTGCTGTTCAAGCCGGAGCTGGCGGCCAAATTCGCCGACTGCGGCATTTCGCTGATCGACTCGCCGGACGAAGTGCTGGCCGTGGTGCTCAACTACCTCGGCCGCGATCCGCGCAGCGCCAAGCGCGAGGACCTGGCCGCCGCCAGCGCGCTGCTGCTGAAACTGCGGCCGTACATCCGCAAGTTCCAGTCGCAGCCGGTGACCGACCTGGTCAACGGCGACCTGTGCCTGTCCCTTGGCTACAGCGGCGACATGACCCAGGCCCAGCGTGCCGCCGATGCCGCCGGCAAACCGGTGACTTTCGGTTATCACATCCCCCGCGAGGGCACCACGGTGTGGATGGACACGATGGCCATCCCCGTCGACGCGAAACACCCGGAATATGCCTACGCGTTCATCAATTTCGTGATGCGCCCCGAGAACATGGCCGCCATCAGCAACTTCACCGGCTACCCCACGGCCAACGCCAAGGCGCGGCCGGCGGTGGAGGCGCGCATGCGCGACAACCCCGACCTCTACCCGGATGCGCCCACCTTTGAACGGCTGATTGCCGGCAAGGACATCCCCCAGGCCGACATGCGCGCCCGCATGCGCATATGGACTAAATTCAAAACAACCCCCTTGTAGTGAGCGGGCTTGCCCCGCGCTGGGTGGCGAAGCCGCCCCCATATCAAGGACGCCGAGGTGTTTCAGGAAGACCGAGGTGCCTGGGTTTAGGGCGGCTTCGCCCCCCAGC
>NZ_JBNPJV010000005.1:0-9689 GCF_050312585.1 Pseudomonas sp. R19M | reverse complement strand
CCCCAACAAAGACGCCGCGGTATTTCAGAAGGACCGAAGTGCCTGGGTTTGGGGCGGCTACGCCACCCAGCGCGGGGCAAGCCCGCTCACTACAGATGATGTGTTCTACATCCCACCATTAACTGACTGGCATTAGGGCTTGCCCCCTCCCGTAAGGGGGGGAGGCGTTGAATCACATTTCAGGTCAAGGCTTGCCTGGGTGCGGCTCCGGATACTGAGCCATGACCTCCAGCGCCTTGGCATATGGCCCATTCCATAACTGCTCATGCAACTCGCCAATTCGCTTGGCCATTGCGTTGTCGTGCATCACCACTTCCAGGTTGCGCGAGTTGTCGAAATACCCGCCGAGCCAGTTGCTCGTGCCAACCCACGCCACTTGCCCGTCGATCTCCATGGTCTTGCTGTGGATCACCCGCGCATAGGGGATGAAGCCTTGTTTGGCCTCGGGCAGCGTGACGATCTTGATTTCGACATTCGGCAATACGGCCAGGCTTTTGAGGTAGGGCAGTTCCAGCGTGTCGGTGTTCCAGTTAGACACCATCAATTTGATCGACACCCCACGTGCGGCGGCGGCGCGTACGGCGTTGTCGATCACGGCGTAGTAGGGGCGGGTGCGATCCGGCCCATAGGACAACGGCGCATAGTCCAGCAGTTGTACGCGTACTTCCTTCTTCGCCTCGCTCAGCAGGCGTGGCAGCTCCAGTTGTGAATCGCCCACGCCCGGTGGGTTGTAGCGCAGCGGGCTGGCTACCAGGTAGTTGCCGGTGCGCGCAGGTTCCTGGCCGGTGACCGGCAGGGGCGCGGGTTTATGGTCGGCGAGGGCGGCCTGGGCTTTCCAGTCCTGGTTGAAGATCGCCTGGACCTGGCTCACCACGGTCGCATCGCTGATGCGCAGGCCGGTTTCGTGGATATGTTCCAGTGAACGCCAATCGAAATTCTGGCTACCGACAAACGCCTGTTTACCGTCCACCACCAGGTATTTGGCGTGGATGATGCCGCCGCTCACTTGCCCGTAGGGCAATACGCGGAAGGTCAGGTTGGGAATCGCGCGCAAGCGTTCCAGCGTGGAGGCTTCCGATAACTTGATGCCTTTTTCTTCAAGCAGGAAGCGAATCTTCACGCCGCGTTTGCCGGCGGCTTCCAGGTGTTGGATCACGGTGTCCATCACTGAGCCTGGGTGGTCGGCGGCGTAGAACTGGCCGATATCAATGGTCGTTGTCGCACCGTCGAACAGTTCGATCCACACCGGACCCGGCTGGCGCAGGTCAGCCGTGCCCAACGCAGTCTCCACCGGTACGGTGTGCACCAGTTCAAACCCCGGAATTGAAAAGTCCGCTTGGGCAAGCGGACTGAGGAGCACGCCGGCGAGGCCTGCGATACGCAATTTCATGGATAGGTGCATGGGCGTCTCATCGAACAGAAAGAACGGCGGGCGCATCACGCGCCCGCCCTGAAGGTCATGCCGTGCGGGTGTGCAGCGGCGTCGGCACCAGGTGCGGGACTTCACCCTGGACACGGGCGCCGGTGGCGGCCCGGATCAGCAGGATCTTCAACTGATCGTTGATGCGCTCCAGGCTGTCCTGGAAGAAGTTATGGAACACCACGCAGAACAGCGCAATGGCAATCCCCAGGCCGGTGGCGAACAAGGCCGTACCGATACCACCGGAGATCTGGCCCGGGTCGGATACGCCGGCCGTGGCCAGTGCCTTGAAGGTGTCGATGATGCCCAGGATGGTGCCCAACAGGCCCAGCAGCGGCGCGGCGGTGGTGATGGTCTCGATGATCCACAGGCTGCGCGACAGCGGTGCACGGGTCTTGAGGTACTGGGTGTCGATCTCGTCATCCAGGTCCTTGCGCGAACCATGGGCGGCCTTCTGTGCCAGGATCGGCAGTACCATGTTCAGCGGCAGGCTGGCGCGGCGGGTCAGCGCCTGCGGCAGGTCACGTTCGCTGTGCACGTTGGCACCGAGCACTTCGGTCAAGGCACGTGCCTGGCGACGCACATAGGCGAAGTAGATGCCGCGTTCGATGGTGATAAAGATCGCAATCGCCATGGCGGCGTACATTACATAAAAGGTGATGGCGTGAAGCAGGTTCATGTCCATGATCTGTAGCCTCGCAATTAGAAGTTCGCTTCCAGGGAAACCGTGACGGTACGGTCTACGCCCACGATGTAAGCCGGGTCGCCATCGCGGAAGCCGCTGTAGCTCGCCGAGTTGGTCTTGGTGGTGTACACGCCGTCCAGGTATTTCTTGTCGAACAGGTTGTCGACGTTCAGGCGCAGGGTCGCGTCCTTGACCACTTTCTTGTCCACCGGCAGGTAGATACCGGCGCCGAGGTTGAACACGGTGCGGCCGGAGATGGATTCATCGTTGGTCAGGTCGCCATAGAGCTGGCTGGTGTATTTGCCGCCGAAGGTGCCGTAGAAGCGCCCATCGTCATAACCGATATTGGCTGCCAGCATGTTCTTGGGCACGTTGGCGAACTGCTTGCCGCTGGTGGGCAACACGATGGCTTTGCCCGCGTTGTAGACGGTCAGGTCATCTTGCTGTTCGGCCTTGGTGTAGGTGTAGGAGGTGTAGTAGTTGAAGTGGTTAGGCAGCAGGCCGCTCCATTCCAACTCCAGGCCCTTGTTGGTGACGGAACCGGCGTTGATGTCGGCGAAGTCGCCGTTGATGTCCTTGGACGATACCTGGCGGTTCTTGAAATCCATGTAGAACAGGGTGGCGGCCAGGGTCATGTCGTCGGCGGTGTAGCGCCAGCCCAGTTCGTGGTTCCAGCTGGTTTCCGGCTTGGAGTTGATCGAGTCGGCGCCTTTGTCGTACAGCACGTAGTTCTGCGGTACGCGCATGTTGCGCGACAGGCTATAGAACAACTGGTCACGTTCGTCGAGCTGGTATTTCAGGCCCGCGTTGGGCAGCAGCTTGTTGTAGGTCTGGTTACGCTTTTCCGGTTGTTCGGTGAGGCTGCCATGGTTGGTGCCGTCGCGCTCGACGTTCATGTAAGCCAGGCCGGCTATCAGGGTCCAGTCCGAGTTGATGAACCAGGTGTCCTGGGCCCAGACTTTTTGCGCCGGGGTCACGGTGAAGCGGTCGCGACCCTGTACGGTGTTGCCGTTGGCGTCAACCACGGACGTGCCATCCGGCCAGGTGTCGCTTGGCTTGCCGCTGTTCTTGAGGGCAATGAACGGTTGGGTCTGGCTCTGGCGTGCGCGCTCGTACCAGTAGCCGAATTGCAGGCTGTGGTCGCCCAGGTCCCAGTTCAGTTTGGTGGTGATGCCCGGGCGCCAGGTCTGGGTGCGTGAAGGGCGATAGTAGACGCCGCTGGTGGAGGAGCCATCGGCATTGTACTGGGCGGCGGTCGGCAGGTTGCCCAGATCGAAAACGCCGCCCTGGTTGGAGCCACGGTTCAGCGCATAGGAAGAGGAGCCGACACCGCTGCCATTACCCCAGTAGTAATACGGGATGACCGACAGCGACAGGTTGTCGGCCAGCTTGAACTGGGTGTTGAGCACGCCGGTAAAGGTCTGGAACGGGTTCTGCGCCAAGGCGTAGTAGTTGTTGACCTTGCCGTTGCTGCCCAGGGCCGGCGTCGCGGCGTACGGGTCGTATTTGCGGCCGAACTGCTGGAACTGCGCCTTGGTCAGCTGGCTGTAACTGTTGTTGTCCTGCTCGTGGTACTTGAGGATCAGGTTCGCGGTGTTGCCGTTGCCGGCATCGAAGAAGCTGTTCCACTCCACTTTGTCCGCGCGCACGGCGCCCGAGCCCCGCCACATATCGCCTTCAGTGTGGGACACCGAGAGCCAGTTGCTCAGGCCGTTGACCTCGCCGGTGTTGAGGCGGGCGAAGGTCTTGCGGGTGGCGTTGCTGCCCACGACCTGCTTGACGAACGCCCCGGTTTCCTTGGTCGGGCGGATCGTCACGATGCCGATGTTGCCGCCGCTGGAACCGATATGCGGGCCGTCCGCCTCTGAGGAACCCTGGGTGACGAAGATCTGGTCGATGTTTTCCGGGTCGCCCAGCAGGTTGGAGTACAGCGCGTAGTTGCCGGAGTCGTTGATCGGCATACCGTCCACCGACATGCCCACCTGGTCGGAGTTCATGCCGCGCATGGTAAAGCGGAAACCGGAGAGGCCGGTGTTGTCTTCGCTGGAGATATTCAGCCCCGGCGTGTACTTGAGTTTGTCGATGGCGTTGCCGGTGGCGGTTTGCTTGTCCAACGCTTCCTTGGTGATGGTCGAGCGGCCCTTGGCGCTTTCTTCCGGGACCATGTAACCGCCCCCAGCGGTCGCCTTGCCCTTTACGCCAATCGTCCCGACGTCACTGTCGCTGGTAGCTGCAATGGCCCAGCCCTGGGTCATGCTCGTTGCGGCAACGAGTGCCAGATGAATACGTGTGAACCTCATCACTGTCGTCCTGGTGTCGGGTGCTTATTGCACGCTGTAGTTGAAGGTGGCGGTGAAGCGTTGCTCGTTGCGTCCACCGAAGGCTTGTTCGGGGAACGGCTTGACCTGCTTGATGCGACGCAGGCTATTGGTAGCGGCCCGGTTGAGCAGCATGCTCGGTGCCGGGGTCTGGATCCCGGAGTCGAGGACGCGGCCTTGTCGATCCACCATCAGCCAGACCACCACCTCGCCACTGGGGCGCTCGAGGGACGCCTGGCGCCCGGTGGGGTATTGCTTGTAAGTGTCCAGCTCGTTGCGCAGCCCCTTGAGGTAACCACCTTCCAATGCCTGGCCATCCACCTTGGGCGGTGCCGGTGGCGCAGGCGGTGCGGGTGTCGGTGCGACGGCGGCCTGCACCGGCTTGGCGGCGACGGGGGCTACTGGCGCGGGGGCGGGTGTTGGCTTGGCGGCCACCACGGGTTTGGGTTTGGGCAGCGGCTTGGGCTTGGGTTCAGGTTTGGGCAGCGGCTTGGGCGGCGGTGGCGGTGGAGCCGGTTCGGACTCTTCATCCTCGATCACCGGTGGAGGCGGTTCTTGCTCCACCACGGGTTCAGGCACCACCTCGGGCTCCGGCTCGACCAGGGCAAGCTCGACCGCCGATTCATCGTACTGAGGCTGGATCTTCAGGGGCTGGGACTGGATGCCCAAGGCAATCAGCACCAGGGCGATCAGGGCCGGGACACTGCCCAGCAGCTGACGCGCACGGAACAATACATACATGGTCAGGACTTACGCGTGGCGATGGAGACGGAGGTAAAGCCACCCTGGCGCAGGGTGTCCATCACTTCCACCAGGCGCGCAACCTCGACGCCTTTGTCGCTGTTGACGATGATCGTCGACTTGGTATCGGGCTTTTCAGCGGCCTTCAGGGCCGGTACCAAGGCGTCGACCGTGAGGTCTTTGCCGTCGAGCTGCAGTTGGCCTGCCAGGCCCAGCGTCAGGATGAATTTGTTCTGCGGCTTGAGTTGTTGCGAGCTGCTGGCGCTGGGCAACTGCGTCTTCATGCCGAGTGCCGGAATCACGTTCAGACTCACCAGTACGAAAAACACCAGGAGAAACATCATCACGTCGATCATTGGGATCAACTCGATGTGTGCCTTGCGTTTCTTGGGTTCATCCCAGGTTCTCATTCCGTTACCCCGTTATTGAATTAGGGGCGACACGCTAACAGTCAAAAATGACCGAACGGTTAACAAAAATTTACGGTTTGAAGGCTCTAGGACGAGTCTTTCAGAAGAGTTACCTTGCAGTTTTGTGACGTAATGAAATTGACACGAAGGCCGTACACTCTTGTGCATTTATTTCGCGAGCCGCCCCGTATGTCGACTGAACTGCCTCATTTGTCCACGCCGCGTTTACTCCTGCGGGCACTGGAGCCGGACCAGGCCGAGGTACTCTCCACACTCGCCAACGGGCCGAAAATCGCGGATAACACCGCCAATATCCCAGTGCCTTACACGTTGGAAACTGCGCAGCTTTTTATTGCCGGGAGCGCAGAAAAATATCGTGCCGGCGAGTTGCTGAGCCTGGGCATGCATGTCCAGGCAACCGGCGAATTGATCGGTATCGTCAGCCTGCGTATCAACTCTCTACATCACTATGGACACCTAGGCGGATGGGTGGCGGCGCACTGTCGCAATCAGGGTTATGCCGCGGAAGCGGCGAGTGCAGTGACCGACTTCGGCTTCGTCGAACTGGGGTTGCAACGGGTGGGCAGCCAGTGCTTTGGTCGCAACCAGGAGTCGGCGCGGGTCATGGAGAAAATCGGACTGCGCTATGAAGGCTGCCTGCGTCAGGCGTTTCTCAAAAATGGCGTGTATGAGGATTTGCTCGGGTTTGCTACCGTGCGTGACGACTGGGAGCGCCGGTTGTGAGCGGCGCAGTGGACCATGGCCGCCGCCGGGTACTCTCCGGGCTGGCGGTGGCGACGGCATTTTCGATCCTCAGCCCCTTTGCGCGCAGTGCTGGGGTGGACTATCCGTTTACTCTGGGCGTGGCATCGGGTGACCCGTTGCCGGATGGTTTTGTGATCTGGACGCGCCTGGCTCCCTTGTTCAATGCCGTGGATGGACGCGGTGGGTTGAACCGCGCCGTGCCGGTGCGTTGGCGGGTGGCCAGTGATGCGGCGATGAAGCGCATCGTCAAGCAGGGCGAGGTGATGGCGACCGAACGGTTTGCCCATTCAGTGCATGTCGAGGTCGCGGGGCTGGAAGCGGGCAGGCCGTATTGGTACCAGTTCGAAGGGCTTGGGGCACAGAGCCCGGTAGGGCGGGTGAATACGGCGCCGCCCTTGCAGGCTATGGCTGCGGCGCGGGTGGGGTTTGTGTCTTGCTCGCATTGGGAGCGCGGGTATTTCAGCGCCTACCGCCACCTCGCGGCCGAGCAACCGGACCTGGTGTTTTTCCTCGGCGACTACATCTACGACAGTTCCTACGCGCCGGACTCGGGCAAGATCATTCGCCCCCACGGCAGTGGCAACGCAGTAAGCCTGAGCGATTACCGCAACCGCTACGCGCTGTACAAAACCGACCCGGACCTACAGGCCTTGCACGCCGCCGCGCCTAGCGTGGCGACCTGGGATGACCACGAGGTACAGAACGACTACGCCAATCGCTGGTCCCAGGACCCGAAAATACCGGTGGGGCAATTCCTGCAGCAACGGGCGGCGGCCTACCAAGCCTTTTACGAGCATATGCCACTGCGCGCCGGCAGCGTGCCCAGAGGTCCGGATATGCGCATCTATCGGCGTCTGGACTACGGCCGGCTGGCGCGCTTCCATGTACTGGATGGGCGTCAGTACCGCTCGGAACAGCCCTGCATTCTCGCCAACGGCAGTCACCAGGGGCATGTCGCCGACAATACGTGCACGGACTTGCGCGCACCCAATCGCACGATGCTCGGTTGGGAGCAGGAAGCCTGGCTGGACCGAGGGTTCGCCGAGTCGCGGGCGCAGTGGAACGTCATCGCCCAGGACCTGCTGGTGGCACCGCTGACTCAGCGCGACCTGACCAACCACAAGCCCGGACGCTGGACCGATGGGTGGGACGGCTATATGGCCAACCGCGAGCGCATGTTGGCGTCGATTCAACGCCGACGGGTGAAAAACCCGGTGTTCTGGGGCGGCGATATCCACTCGTTCTGGACCACGGATCTGCACGCTGACGCCAGTGACCCGGACTCGCCCGTTGTCGCCACCGAATTCGTCGGCACCTCAGTGACATCCGACGGCCCACCGTTCGATGCCTTCACGCAGATCCTGCCGCTCAATCCCCATGTGAAGTTCTTTGACAGCCGTCAACGTGGCTACGTATCGGTGGCGCTGGAAGAGCAAAAGATGGTGACGAACTTCCGGGTGATCAGCGACCCGCGCGACCCCAGCGCCACGCTCTCGACCCTTAAGTCGTTTGTGGTGGAGCCGGGGCGAGCGGGGGCGATAGCGCTTTAATCCAGGCTATAGCGTACCGACAGCGCGCCTTTCTTTTCCGACAGGGCCAGGATCGTTACCTGACCCAGTTCGCTCAGCGATTGCACATGTGTGCCGCCACAGGCATACGGCGGCAACTCGCCGAACCCGACTTCCCGTGTGCCGTCTTCCAGCGTCATGTGACGGGCATAGTCAGCGGCGATCCACTGCTCGATCTGCCGCTGAATCAACTCGGGATCCATGGCTTGCGCTGTCTCACCGCGGATAAAGGTGATTTTGCCTTCACCCGGCCAGTGATGCGCCTTGATCGGCATCCAGCCCAGGCTTTCCCCGGCATTACCGATCAGATGCCCGGCGGAATGCAGGCGCGTGTGCAGGGCGCGGCGTTGTTCGTCGACCCGTGCGGTGACGGCTCCCAGTGCCACGGGTTTATCGACGTAGTGAACGAGGCGGTCGGCTTCCTGGATAACACGCAGTACGGCGCTCTCACCGAGCCAACCGGTGTCGTGCGGCTGGCCGCCGCCCTGGGGATGAAAAATCGTCGATTGCAAGGTGACTGCAAACTGATCTTCGTGCGGTGTACAGGCGAGCACTTCAAGTTCGGCTGTCAGATGGTCGTGAGTAAAGAATAGGCGCTCGGTCATTGGGTTACATCCGCATCAGGGTTCTGTGAGCAGTATAAATAGTGCTCAGATGGGTGATAATCCGTTCAAATATCAATGGACCTGTGCGTCATGAGCATCAATCTTCCTTTGCCGTTGCTGGGCGAAATGGCGATTTTCGTCAAGGTGGTCGAAACCGGCAGCTTCTCTGAGGCTGCGCGGCAACTGAGTGTTTCACCCTCGGCGGTGAGCCGCAGCATCTCGCGCCTGGAGCAAGCCCTGGCCACTAGGCTTCTGCAACGCACCACGCGCAAGTTGCGCTTGAGCGAGGGGGGTGAAGAGGTTTTCAAGCGCTGCCGGGAGATGGTCAGCGCGGCGCGTTCGGTGATGGAAATCAGCGGCCAATTCACTCATGAGGCCGAGGGCCTGGTGCGGGTCAGCGTGCCCAAGGCGGTGGGGCGGTTTGTGGTGCACCCACATATGCCGGAGTTTTTGCGGCGCTACCCCAAGGTGGATGTGCAGTTGATCCTCGAAGACCGGCATGTCGACCTGATCGATGACAACGTCGACCTGAGCATCCGCATTACCGACAGCCCGCCGCCGGGCCTGGTGGGGCGGCAGTTGTTGCCCATTGAGCATTTATTGTGCGCTACGCCGCACTATCTGGCTGAGCAGGGGACGCCGCTGCACCCCCATGATTTGCTGGAGCACAGTTGCATTTACCTGGGTGAAACCCCGGGGGATTCCCGCTGGAAATTCCGCCAGGGCAGCAAGGCTGTGACCGTCGGCGTGCGTGGACGCTACGCGGCGAACCATACCGGGGTGCGTCTGGACGCCGTGTTGCAGCATGTGGGGATTGGCAGCTTGCCGTACTTCACTGCGCGGCATGCGTTGGAGGCGGGGCGCTTGGTGCAGGTGTTGCCGGAGTGGGATTTTATTGCGTCCTACCACGGCGAGGCGTGGTTGCTGCATTCGCCGACGCGCTATCTGCCGCCGAAGTTGCGGGTGTTCATCGATTATCTGGTGGAGTGCATGGCGACGGAGCCGACATTGCGCCGACGGTAGGAACAGGGTCCGAAATGTGGGAGCGGGCAAGCCCTAATGCCAGTCAGTCAAATGGTGGATGTAGAACACATCATCCGTAGTGAGCGGGCTTGCCCCGCGCTGGGTGGCGCAGCCGCCCCAAACCCGGGCGCCTCGGTCCTTCTGAATTACCGTG
>NZ_JBNPJV010000049.1:0-9925 GCF_050312585.1 Pseudomonas sp. R19M | reverse complement strand
ATGGCGGTGAGTCAGTCAGCACATCTGAATCTGATGCGCCGCCATCGGGAGCAAGCCCCCTCCCACAGTTGATTCGGTTTCTTCAGGCCGTCAGGCCAGACCTCAACAAACATAAAAAAGAGGCACCCCATGCACCCTGAATCCTTTACTGGACAGGCTTCTTTAGTCACGCCCAGCAGAAAGCGTTTCTTCATCATGCTGTTGTTGTTCATCACCGTGGTGATCAACTACCTCGACCGCAGCAACCTGTCGATTGCCGCCCCGGCGCTGACCAGTGAGCTGGGCATCGACCCGGTGCATGTCGGGCTGATCTTCTCCGCCTTCGGCTGGACCTACGCCGCCATGCAGATTCCCGGCGGTTGGCTGGTGGACCGGGTGCCGCCGAGAATTCTGTATACGGCTGCGTTGCTGTTGTGGTCCATCGCCACTGTCATGCTGGGCTTTGCCGCAAGCTTCATCGCGCTGTTCGTGTTGCGCATGGCGGTGGGTGCGCTGGAAGCGCCGGCTTATCCGATCAACAGCCGTGTGGTCACCACCTGGTTTCCCGAGCGTGAGCGGGCGACCGCCATTGGCGTCTACACCTCCGGGCAATTTGTCGGGCTGGCGTTTCTCACGCCGGTACTGGCCTGGCTGCAACACGCCTTCGGCTGGCACATGGTGTTTGTCGTCACGGGGGGCGTGGGCATTCTCTGGGCGGTGATCTGGTATGCGGTGTACCGCGAGCCGAAGGATTTCAAAGGCGCCAATGCGGCTGAAATCGCGTTGATCCGTGAGGGCGGCGGCCTGGTGGACATGCAGGCGAAAACCGTCAAGGCGCCGTTCAGTTGGGCCGACCTGGGCATCGTGCTGAGCAAGCGCAAACTCTGGGGGATCTACCTGGGGCAGTTCTGCCTGAACTCGACGCTGTGGTTCTTCCTGACCTGGTTCCCGACCTACCTGGTGAAATATCGCGGCATGGACTTCATCAAGTCCGGTCTGTTGGCGTCGTTGCCCTTCCTCGCGGCATTCATCGGCGTACTGTGCTCCGGGATTTTTTCCGACTGGCTGATTCGCAGGGGCGCGTCAGTGGGTTTTGCGCGCAAGTTGCCGATCATTGGCGGGCTGTTGATTTCCACGGCGATCATCGGGGCCAACTATGTCGACTCCACCGCTTGGGTCATCGCCTTCCTGGCGGTGGCGTTCTTCGGCAATGGCCTGGCGTCGATCACCTGGTCGCTGGTCTCGACCCTGGCACCGGCGCGCCTGCTGGGCTTGACCGGCGGGGTGTTCAACTTCATCGGCAACCTGTCGGCGATCGCCACGCCGATCGTGATTGGCTTCCTGGCCAGTGGCAATTCGTTTGCGCCGGCTATTACCTATATCGCGGTACTGGCGTTGCTTGGGGCGCTGTCCTATGTGCTGCTGGTGGGCAAAGTCGAACGCATAGAACTGTAGGAGCTAGCCTCTGTGCTCCTACAGTCAGTGGGCGGTCAGTAAAGCGCGCCGTCGAGGATCTGATAGACGATGCTGGTGCCGATGGCGATCAACACGATATCGCCGCCGGAGCGGCGCCATTCATACCCAGGGTATTGCGGCAGATGGGCCAGCGCCCGAGCGTCCAGGCGTTCGCCATAGTAGTTGCGCGGCAGCGGCTGGCCACGCACGAGGCGCACGCCGGAAGGTGGCGGTGCGCCACGGCGGAAGTCGTTGTGGTTATCCCGGATCAGCTGGCGCACCGGGCCGAAGTCTTCCGGTGGGCCACCGCGGTGGTCGTTCTGCGGGCCGCGATGGTTATCGCCGCGGGGGGCATGCAGCCCTGGCGGGCCACCTCGGTCGGGGCCGGGGCCTCCTCGCTCATCATCGGGCGCAGCCTGCGCCAGGGCACTGGCGCCGAGCAGCAGGACACCGAGAGCAGCGATCAAGCGTTTAGGCATTTTCATGGGGGCTTCCTCAGTACTGCACGCACAAAAAAGGGATTTCGAACGAGGCTCGAAATCCCTTGGTCTTGTCACTTTAGGTACTGACTCGGTGGATTGATTCCTCTGTATCGGGAACTTTACCTACCGCTTACGGGGCGCTTACTTACGGGCGTTACGCACACCTTCCGACAGCGCCGCGCACAGGCTCAAAACGCCATCGATTGCTTGCTGATCATTCTTGGCCGTGGCGATGTGATCGATCAGGGCCGAACCCACTACCACACCGTCCGCCAGGCGTGCGATGGCCGCTGCCTGCTCCGGCGTGCGGATACCGAAGCCGATGCTGATCGGCAGTTCGGTATGCCGACGCAGGCGGGTCACGGCCTCTTCGACGTGCTCCAGGGTGGCGGCACCGGCGCCGGTCACGCCGGCCACCGATACGTAATACACGAAACCGGAGCTGCCATTAAGTACGGTTGGCAGGCGCGCATCATCGGTGGTGGGTGTGGTCAGGCGGATAAAGTCGATACCGGCCGACTGGGCCGGGTCGCACAGCTCAGCGTTATGCTCAGGCGGCATGTCGACCACGATCAGGCCATCAACCCCGGCTGCCTTGGCGTCGGCGATGAACTGCGGCACACCGTACTTGTGGATCGGGTTGAAGTAGCCCATCAACACCAGCGGCGTATCGTGATTGTCTTTGCGGAATTCACGAACCATCTGCAGGGTTTTCGCCAGGTTCTGCTTGGCGGTCAGGGCGCGGATGTTGGCCAGTTGAATAGCCGGGCCGTCGGCCATCGGGTCGGTGAAGGGCATGCCCAGCTCGATCACGTCGGCACCGGCGGCAGGCAAGCCTTTGAGGATCGCCAGCGAAGTGTCATAGCCCGGGTCACCGGCGGTGACGAAAGTGACCAGGGCGGCGCGGTTCTGTTCTTTCAGTTGCGCGAAGCGGCTTTGCAGGCGGCTCATCAGTGTTTCTCCTGCTTGGACTGCTCTTGTTGAGAGTGTTCCATGTGGAACATCACGGTTTGCATGTCTTTATCGCCACGGCCTGAAAGGTTGACCACCATCAAGTGATCCTTCGGCAGGGTCGGCGCGCGTTTGAACACTTCAGCCAAGGCGTGGGCGCTTTCCAGGGCAGGAATAATCCCTTCCAGGCGGCAGCACTTGTGGAACGCATCCAAGGCTTCATCGTCGGTGACCGAGGTGTATTGCACGCGGCCGATATCGTGCAACCACGCGTGTTCAGGGCCGATACCGGGGTAGTCTAGGCCGGCGGAAATCGAGTGGGCGTCGATGATCTGACCGTCGTCGTCCTGCAGCAGGAAGGTACGGTTGCCGTGCAGCACGCCCGGTACGCCGCCGTTGAGGCTGGCGGCATGCTTGCCGGTTTCGATGCCGTGCCCGGCCGCTTCAACGCCGATGATTTGCACGCTCTTGTCGTCCAGGAACGGATGGAACAGGCCCATGGCATTGGAGCCACCGCCGATGCACGCCACCAGGCTGTCCGGCAGACGGCCTTCCTGGGCTTGCAACTGGTCGCGGGTTTCCTTGCCGATCACGGCCTGGAAATCGCGCACCATCGCGGGGTAAGGGTGTGGGCCGGCCACGGTGCCGATCAGGTAGAAGGTGCTGTCGACGTTGGTCACCCAGTCACGCAGGGCTTCGTTCATCGCGTCCTTGAGGGTGCCGGTGCCGGCGACCACCGGGATCACTTCGGCACCCAACAGCTTCATGCGGAACACGTTGGCCTGCTGGCGCTCGATGTCGGTGGTGCCCATGTAGATCACGCATTGCAGGCCGAAACGCGCGGCCACGGTGGCAGTGGCCACGCCGTGCATGCCTGCGCCGGTCTCGGCAATGATGCGTTTTTTGCCCATGCGTCGTGCCAGCAGGATCTGGCCGATGCAGTTGTTGATCTTGTGTGCGCCGGTGTGGTTCAGCTCTTCGCGCTTGAGGTAGATCTTGGCGCCGCCGCAGAACTCGGTCAGGCGCTCGGCGAAATACAGCGGGCTTGGACGCCCGACGTAGTCGCGTTGGAAGTAGGCCAGTTCTTCATTGAACGCCGGATCGATCTTGGCCGCTTCGTATTCACGGGCCAGGTCGAGGATCAGCGGCATCAGGGTTTCAGCGACATAACGGCCGCCGAACGCGCCGAACAGGCCGTTGGCGTCTGGGCCGTTGCGTAGATCGGTCTGGGACTGAGTCATGGGACGCTCCAGGAAAAAATGGGTGTAGAAACAATGAGGGCCACTCTACCCCCTCACACGCTACGCTGAAAACCGATAAGATCGCCGCAACCTGTCAGGAAAACTCACAGATGAGCCGAGACCTCCCGCCCCTTATCGCCCTGCGTGCTTTTGAAGCCACAGCTCGCCTCAACAGCGTCAGCCTGGCTGCCGAGCAGCTGCACGTCACGCATGGCGCGGTCAGCCGCCAGCTGAAAGTGCTGGAGGAACACTTGGGTACCAGCCTTTTCAGCAAGGAAGGCCGGGGCCTTAAACTCACAGATGCGGGCATCCGGCTGCGAGATGCCAGTGCCGAGGCCTTCGAGCGCTTGCGGGATGTGTGCGCGGAACTCACCCAAAGCGGCGCGGATGCACCCTTTGTGCTCGGTTTGTCGGGGAGTTTGCTGGCGCGCTGGTTTATCCCGCGTCTGGGCCGTTTGAATGCCGACCTGCCGGATTTGCGTCTGCATCTGTCGGCGGGTGAAGGCGACCTTGACCCACGCCGGCCAGGCTTGGATGCGCTGCTGGTCTTCGCCGAACCGCCGTGGCCGGCGGATATGCAAGTGTACGAGTTGGCCAGCGAGTGTATCGGGCCGGTCATGAGCCCGCGTTTCGCCGGCTTCGAACAATTGCGGGAGGCTGCGCCGCAAGCCTTGTGCGGCCAGGCGCTGTTGCACACCACTTCACGCCCGCAAGCCTGGCCCAGTTGGGCGCGGCACCACGGCATCGATCCCGGCGCTTTGAAACACGGTCAGGGCTTCGAGCATTTGTATTATTTGCTGGAGGCGGCGGTAGCTGGGCTTGGGGTGGCGATTGCGCCACAGCCGCTGGTGGCAGAGGACCTGCGTGCGGGGCGCCTGGTGGCGCCGTGGGGTTTCAGTGAAACCCCGGCGCACCTGGCGTTGTGGCTACCCAAGCGCGCCGCGGACGGGCGCGCTCGGCAGCTGGCGCAGTGGCTCAAGGCTGAGCTGTTGCGCGAGCCGGGATAGCCGGTTAATCAGTCGCCGCGTTTGCACAGCAGGTAAGCGGCCAGCAGGCCCAGCGCGCCAACGGCGACGCCGGCGGTGGTCCATGGATGTTCTTGTGCGTAGTCGCGGGTAGCAACACCGGTTTCACGCAGTTTTACTTTGCTTTCTTCGTAGGCGTCGCTGATCAGGTGACGAGAGTGCTTGAGGGCATTCTCGGCATTGCTTTTCAGGGCCTTCAGGGTTTTGCGTGACTCATCGGATGCATCATCCTTGAGGCTCTCAAGGGATTTGAGCAGGCTGGAAATCTCCGCTTCCATGCTTTCCAGCGAGGCTTTGCGTAGAGAAGTGTTGGCCATTTGGACTCTCCTGAAGTGATTGAGTGACGTGTGTAGATACCGACTGCGGCGGTTTCAGAAAGTGCAGTAAATCTGAACTTTTACCTACGAGCAGTCGCCAGAAGCATTACCAACATTGACTGCTACGCTGACTAAAGCCCTCAGGAGAAACGCCATGTCTGATCATCACACCTACAAGAAAGTCGAGCTGGTCGGCTCCTCGACCACCAGCATCGAAGACGCCATCAACAACGCCCTGGCCGAGGCCAACAAGAGCATCAAGCATCTGGAATGGTTTGAAGTGACTGAAACCCGTGGTCACATCAAGGACGGCAAGGCCGCGCACTTCCAGGTCACGCTCAAGGTGGGGTTCCGAATTGCCAGTAGTTGATCTCGCCGGTTGAACTTGCTGACTGGCCGATTGCCATAACCTGCGCTACAACCTTAGGGTGCCGATGCAACGTGCGTCGGCACGCTCTTTTCGATCAGCGCAAGGAAAGTAACGGATGAAGAAGTTTCTGTTAGCGGTAAGTTTGTTGAGCGTTGCCGGCACAGCAATGGCAGCTGGCAAGCCTTGTGAAGAGCTGAAAAGCGAACTCGCGGCCAAGCTCGATGCGAAAGGCGTTCAGCATTACTCGCTGGATGTGGTCGCTAAAGGCGCTGCCGCCGATGGCAAAGTGATCGGCAGCTGCGAAGCCGGCACCAAGGAAATTGTCTACAAGCGCGGTTGATTCCGTGTTCCAGACATAAAAAACCGACGCGAGTGCGTCGGTTTTTTTTCGCCTGGGCTTCAGCCTTTCATCAACTGCGCCAATAGCTCGTAGGAATGAATGCGATCAGCGTGTTCGTACAGGTCGCACGTAAAGATCAGCTCATCGGCGCCGGTCTGTTCGATCAACACTTCCAGTTTGGCGCGGATCTTCGCCGGGCTGCCCACCATCGCCAGGCCAAGGAAGCTGCCAACCGCGTCCTTCTCATGCGGCAGCCACAGGCCATCCATGGTTTTCACCGGTGGGCGCTGCACCAGGCTCTGCCCGCGCATCAGTGCGAGGATGCGCTGGTACACCGAGGTGGCCAGGTAATCGGCCTGTTCGTCGGTATCGGCCGCTACCAGCGGAATGCCGAGCATCACGTAGGGCTTATCCAACACGGCTGAAGGCTTGAAGTGATTGCGGTAGACGCGAATAGCCTCATGCATCAGGCGCGGTGCGAAGTGCGAGGCGAAGGCGTAGGGCAACCCCCGCTCTCCCGCCAGTTGCGCGCTGAACAGGCTCGAGCCGAGCAGCCACACCGGTACGTTGGTGCCCGTGCCCGGCACAGCGATTACCCGTTGGTCAGGCGTGCGTGGGCCGAGGTAGGCCATCAGTTCGGCCACGTCTTCCGGGAAATCGTCGGCGCTGCCGGAACGCTCCCGACGCAGGGCGCGGGCGGTCATCTGGTCGGAACCGGGGGCGCGGCCCAGGCCCAGGTCGATACGGCCGGGGTAGAGGCTTTCCAGGGTGCCGAACTGTTCGGCAATCACCAGCGGTGCGTGGTTGGGCAGCATCACGCCGCCGGAACCGACACGGATGGTAGAGGTGCCACCGGCCAGGTAGCCCAACAGGACTGAGGTGGCCGAGCTGGCGATGCCATCCATGTTGTGGTGCTCAGCCACCCAGAAACGGTTGTAGCCGAATTTTTCTACGTGCTGGGCCAGGTCCAGGGAATTGCGCAATGACTGGGCCGGACTGCCATTGGCCCGTACAGGTACGAGGTCGAGGGTCGAGAACTTCACGTCGGACAGCGATTTCATAAGCCAGCTTCTCCATTGGGTGCGCAGGCTTAAATAGACGAACCAAAACCTGCCGCTTCTGTGCATGTTCATGCAATGAGGGCATATACCCGAGATTCAATAGGTGATCATAAATTTCCTACTGGCGCACTAGGTTTTTCCGACAAAGTGAACTTTGCAAAAGCTTCTATCCTCAGAACCCTACTGACGCAAAACCACCGTTCGAGGAGATAGCTATGAGTATCAAGAAAAAAGCATCGGCTCATTGGGAAGGCGATCTGAAGACAGGCCTGGGGTCCATTTCGACCGAAACCGGCGTGTTGCGCGAAGCGCCCTACGGCTTCAAGGCACGTTTCGAGGGCGGCAAAGGCACCAACCCTGAAGAATTGATTGGTGCTGCCCATGCCGGCTGTTTCTCCATGGCGTTCTCCATGATTCTTGGCGATGCAGGTCTCAAGGCTGACAGCATCGACACCCAGGCGGAGGTCACCCTGGACCAAGTGGACGGTGGTTTTGCGATTACCGCCGTGCATTTGATTTTGAAAGCCAAGATCCCGGGCGCGAGCCAGGCGCAGTTCGATGAGCTGAGCAAAAAGGCCAAGGAAGGCTGCCCGGTATCCAAGGTGCTGAATGCGAAAATCAGCCTGGATGCCACGCTCGTCAACTGACTCAGCCCATCCAATGTGGAAGGGGCCAAGCCGCACCGCCCCTTCCACACTTTGTTCTGCGTTAAATCAGAACTCGTGTTTCCCGGATGCGGTCGTATAGGCTATGCAGCCTCGAGCGCACACCCGTGCGCAGGCATTCAGGGAGCTTCACACATGAAACGTTTTGCCTTGGCGATCATTTGCGGTGCGTTGGCTACTTCGGTTGTGGCCGCGCCAAAAGATTGTGAAGAGCTCAGGAAAGAGATCGAGGTGAAGATCCAGGCCAAGGCCATTCCGTCCTACACCTTGGAAATCATCACCGCCGAAGAAGCCGAGAAGCATGACATCGCCATGATTGTCGGCTCCTGTGAAAACGGCACCAAGCGCATCATCTACCAAAAAAACAACGACTGATCACAGGCAGTTGACGCTGCGCTCTTCAGCCAGCAATTGGCGGGCGGCGTTATACAAACGGATATTCGGCGTGTAGGCCAATGAGCGCCCTTCGAGGCGATAGCGTTGGCCGGCCTCGAAATGATCGTACTGCAGGGTAATGAAGCAGGTACGGTCAGTCATCTGCCCCAGGCCACCCAAGCTGCCACCCGTGGGCACCTCAAAATCAAATCGCACCATCAGCTCATGGCTGCCGGGTGGCACCTGGAAGAAGCGTCCGTCGTTGAGGTTCTTGCCGTCCAGGCGCTGGGCCATGACCAGTTTGGCGCCCGGCGTCGGCGTGGCGAAATCAATCCAGGCTTGGTGTGGGTCGACCGGGGGAATCGGGGTTGAGGCGCAAGCGCTGAGAAACAAGGCAGTGGTGCAAAACAATAGCTGGCGCATGGCGGGCACTCAGGCGGTGGGAAAGATGCAAGCAGGCTCGCTACCAGTATAAACATGCCACGCCATGGAAAAATGCCGCGCAGGCAGGCTAGTCTGGCGGGCAATTTACCCAGGAGTCATTGGGGCATGGTCAGGCGTTTTCTTCCAGGGTTGCTGGTTGTGCTGCTCAGCGGCTGTTCCAGTGTGAGTTATTACAGCCAATTGGCCAGCGGCCAGTGGCAACTATTGCGGGCCAGGGAGCCGGTTTCCGAGGTCATCGCAGATCCGTCTCGCCCACAGGAATTGCGCGATCACCTCAAGCAAGCGCAGAAGGCGCGGGCCTTTGCCAGCGAACACTTGCACCTGCCTGACAATCGGAGTTACCGGCTGTATGCCGACATTGGTCGGCCTTATGTAGTCTGGAACGTCTTCGCCACGCCGGAATTTTCTCTCTCGCCCGAGACCCACTGCTTCCCCATCGCCGGCTGCGTGGCTTATCGCGGTTACTACAACCAAAGCGCGGCGCGAGGTGAAGCGGCGTTGTTGCGCCAGCGTGGCATGGATGTGTCGATTGGCGGCGTAGAAGCCTATTCGACCCTGGGTTGGTTCGATGACCCGATCATGAGCTCCATGATGAACTGGGGTGATGAGCGCCTGGCGACGCTGATCTTCCATGAGCTGGCGCACCAGCGCTTTTATGTGAAGGACGATACTGAGTTCAATGAGTCCTACGCCAACTTCGTGGAGCAGGAAGGCACCCGTCAATGGCGTGCGGCACGCGGTCTGGCACCGTTGGGTGATGCGGCGTTGTTGCAACGTGATCAATTTATCCGGCTGATCCTCGACACCCGCAAACGCCTGGAAAAACTCTACGCCCAGCCATTGGCAGCGGACGTGATGCGCCAGGCCAAGGCGGCGGAATTCGAGCGTTTGCGCAGTGAGTACCGGCGGATGCGCGACAGCCAGTGGGGTGGCGATAAGCGGTATGACGGGTGGATCAACCAGCCGATGAACAACGCGCGGTTATTGCCGTTCGGGCTGTATGACCAGTGGGTGCCTGCGTTTGCCGCGTTGTTCAGGCAGCAAGGTGGGGATTGGGTGAAGTTCTTTGCGGAGGTGGAAAAGCTGGGCGGGCTGCCAATGGCGCAGCGCAAGGCTGCGTTGAAGCAGTTGGAAGGTGCTGGCCTCTAGGGTCCTATCGGGAGCAAGTCGAATCGTCGCACCGCCCCTCCCACATTTTGACCGTGGACGCCGGGCAATTG
>NZ_JBNPJV010000091.1:0-10084 GCF_050312585.1 Pseudomonas sp. R19M | reverse complement strand
CGCAGCGGCCTCAAAAATGGGCCTGCTACGCAGTCCATCGGGAGCAAGTCGAATCGTCGCACCGCCCCTCCCACATCATGTCTGCGTCACGCGTTACTCATCTCAAGCGCCAATTGCACCGCGCCATCGACACTCAAGCCACTGAGCCGCACCTGCGGTGCCAACGCTTCAGGCAACCCCTGCAAGACCTCGCGGGCATCATGTCGCACACGGGCCAACACCAGGCGCTTGCCCTGCGCATGGACCTGGGCAAAAAATGCCGCCAGCGCTTCGATGCTGGTGCCGTCAAGGTCCGGCGATTCCTCCAGGCTCAACACCATCGCCTCGACCGGCGACTGCCGCATCAGGCGCAGGGCCGCGCCAAGGATGCGCTCGGCATTCGCAAAAAACAGGGCTTCGCTGGGCCGTACGATCAGTACCCCCGGTACAGCCGAAGCATCGGCATGGTGCTGACGGTCGACAAAGTCATGGCTGTCACCCAGGCGCCCCAGTACCTGGATATCGGCTGACGACATCTGGCGCAGCATCAACATCACACTGATTGCGACCGCGAGCAGCAAACCATCCAGCACCCCCAATACCAGCACCGCCGCCACCGCACAGATCACCAGTAAACGATCGCGCCGCCAGAGGAAATAACGCCCCAGCGGCTGCAAACTCAAGCCGCGCCCCAGCGCATAGATAACGACGGCCGCCAGCACCGGCTCCGGCGTGAGCGCGACATAGGGCAGCACCGTCAGCACAATCAGCAAGGTCACCAGCGCCGCGACGATCCCCGCCAAGCGTGAATAAGCGCCAGCCGCCTCATTGGCCGACGTCGCGGAGTACCCGGCACCGGCCGGCATGCCGTGGAACAGCCCGGAAACCAGGTTGGCCGCACCCAGCGCGAGCAGGTCGCGGTTGGACGACACACGGTCGCCATGCTTGAGCGCGAACGAACTGATAGAGCCGTAGGACTCGGCGTACAGGATCATCACCAGCGCAAACGCCAACTCGCCCAGGCGCAGCCAATCGGCAAACGGCAGCACTGGCAAATGCCCCAGCTCCAGGCGCAGGTCGATCATGCCGATCAGCGCCACGCCATGAGCCTGCAGGTCCAGATACTGCCCGGCAGCGATGCCCAGCACCACAACCACCAGCCCACCAGGCACGCGCGGCAAGCGCGCGCACAGCCACAGCACCAGCAACGCCAGAGCCGCCACCAGGGCCGCAGGCCAGTTCCAGCGCGGCAGTTGCTCCAGCAACTGCGGTAGAAAACGGATCAGGTTGTTATCGGTCAGGTGCACGCCCACCACACTGGCCAATTGCTTGAGGATGATGGTCAGCGCCAGACCGAAGGCAAAGCCACGCAACACCGGCTTGGCGATGAAGGAGGTGACGCCGCCGAGCTTGAACAGGCCGGCCAACAGGAAAAACACCCCAGTGAGCAACACCAATCCGAAGGCCAGGGACAGCCTCAGGGCCGGGTCATCACCGGCCAGGCTGGCCGTTGCCGCCGCCAACACGGCCGCCGACGACGAGGTGGCCGAGACAATCGCAAAACGGCTGGTGCCGAACAGGCCGTAGCACACCAGCCCGGCAAACAAGGCAATCACCCCGGCCTGAGGCGGCAGTGCGGCAATGCTGGAATAGGCCACGGCCTCCGGCAGGAGCAAACCGGCAATGGATAATCCGGCCAGCAGGTCTTGGATACGGTTTGAGGGTACGGCGGCAGGTACATCGGTTTCAGTCTTCAATCGGCCCAACCCATCCTGGCAAAAAGCGTGCGTAAGCTTAGCCCTCATTGCCGGGCCGTGGTTGAGCCGCGTCAGCTTTTGTACCGGCAAAAAAAAGCCGATTCGCGGTGTGCGCGAATCGGCTGTGTGCCTAACGCCCTGAGGTCAGGACAGCAGCGAGTAGATCAACGCCGTGATTGCCACCAGGCCCACGGCCGTGACGAACACGTTGGATGCCTGCCCGCGGTACTTGGCCATGGCCGGCACCTTGCGAATCGCGTACATCGGCATCAGGAACAGGATCGACGCGATCACCGGGCCGCCCAGGGTTTCGATCATGCCCAGGATGCTTGGGTTAAGCGTGGCAACAAGCCAGCACACGATCAACATAAATGCGGCGGTCAGGCGGTCCAGTGACTTGGCTGCCGGGCGGCGACCGGTCTTGAGCACCAAGCCCTTGAGACCTTCGCTGGCCCCGATGTAGTGGCCCAGGAACGACTTGGCAATCGCCACGAATGCAATCAGCGGCGCGGCGAAAGCGATAGTCGGGTTATCGAAGTGGTTGGCCAGGTACGACAGGATCGACAGGTTCTGGGCTTTCGCTTCCGCCAGTTGCGCCGGCGACAAGGTCAACACACAACTGAACACGAAGAACAGCACCATCGCCACCATCAACAGGTGCGCACGGGACAGGATCTGCGAACTGCGCTCATCAGCGTGGGCGCCGTACTGGCGTTTCTGATCAACGGCGAACGCCGAGATGATCGGCGAATGGTTGAACGAGAACACCATCACCGGAATCGCCAGCCACAGCGTGTTAAGCAGCGCCGAGGGTGCCGGCACTTCGTTGGCGGTGCTCAGGATGCCGCCGGTCCAGTGCGGTACCAGGTACACCGCCAGGAACAGCAAGGCCACGATGAACGGGTACACCATCAGGCTCATGGCCTTGACGATCACTTGTTCACCGCAGCGCACTACCGCCAGCAGGCCGAGGATCAGCACGAACGCCAGGACCGCACGAGGCGGCGGCAGGATGTGCAATTGGTGCTCCATGAAGCTGCTGACGGTGTTGGTCAGCGCCACGCTGTAGATCAGCAGGATCGGGAAGATCGCGAAGAAGTACAACAGGGTGATCAATGCGCCGGCCTTGAGGCCGAAATGCTCTTCGACGACGTCGGTAATGTCGGAACCGTCGCGGCCGGACAAGACGAAACGGGTCAGGCCACGGTGGGCAAAGAATGTCATCGGGAATGCCAGTACCGCGAGGATCACCAGCGGCCAGAAGCCCCCCAGACCCGCGTTGATCGGCAAGAACAAAGTACCGGCGCCAATGGCGGTGCCGAACAGGCCGAGCATCCAGGTCGTGTCCTGGCGGCTCCAGCTTGTGAGGGTTGCAGGTGTCGTTGCATAACGTTCGTCGACGCTATTGGCCTGATCATTCATCCGGTCGGATCTCCGCATTCACACGGCCGGGACGAGTCAGAAATACCTGACAGGCAGCGCCCCAGCCATAACAAGCGCGCGATTCTCCGGGATTCTTTCGAATAAGCAAAGACTTAGCTGAGGAACGGTGTTGCGGTGCAGATGCGCAAGGTCGGCCATAAGCCGCGGTATCAGCGGGCCGCAGCACAATACAGGGCAACCGGAAGGGCTTTCAGTCGTGTCCATTGACAGCCCGCCGCCCTTCCCCGCATCATCAAACCATGAACCCAATCCCGTTGCGCCTCACCCGTACCACCACCACGACCGCTCATGGCGGGTCGTGCGGTTGCCGTGGGTGCGTGAACTAGAGACCCCCCCAAACAACCCAAGGCCCCGCCAGCAATGGACGGGGCCTTTTTATTGCCTCGCCCTCTGGCCACTGCAAGGAGCAAGACCATGGCTAACGCCCTGTTGATCATCGATATGCAAACCGGTTTATACGATGGGCCGGAAAAACCCTTCGAGCGCGAACGCGTTCTGGGCACCATCAACCAGCTGATTCAGCGCGCTCGCAAAGCCCAGGCACCGATATTCGTGGCCCGCCACACCGGCCCCGAGGGTTCACCGATCGCAGCCGGCAGCGCGCTCTGGCAGCTCTGGCCGGGCCTGGACGTCGACCCGGCCCGCGACCATCTGTTCGATAAAACCCGCCCCAGTTGCTTTCTCGGCACCCGCCTGGCGCAGCAACTGGCAGCGGCGCAGGTCAATGAATTGGTGATCGTGGGCATGAAGACCCAGTTCTGTATCGACACCACCTGTCGAGTGGCAGCCGAGCTGGGTTTCTCGGTGGTGTTGCCGGAGGATGGCCATACGTGCATGGACACCCCGGCGCTGAAGGCCGAGGCGATCATTGAGCATCACAATGCGACGTTGGCGGGCGCGTTTGTGAAGCGAGTCAAAGCCTTGGACATCTGGAACTGAGGCAACGGGCTTTCAACTAATAAGCCGAGGTACCCAAGTGGGTGTTGCGCAGTTCGCCATTGATAGCGTTCTGCGCAATATCCAGTTTTTCGACCAGCTCAGCAGTTTCGTGGGCGGTCAGTGCAATCACAGGGCGGGCCCAGTCGAAATCCTTGATGACATTAATTCGAAAGCCACCCGCGGCATCAAATTCCGGGTACCAGCCCACATCCAGCAGCAACCCACCCGCGAATTCGACTTGGAGCATATCTTCCTTCAATAGGTCGATCTGCTTCGCTAACGCTACATCCTGCAGGATCGACAAGTCATCATGAGTGACGGTGCCACCGGCAAAGTGAAATGGGATCAATTTGTTAACCTCCTGAATTCCTGTTCAGAAATCGGATGACCATGAATAGCGCCAGCACTCAGTTCTATGCGGACCCAGCGACTGAGCCTGCCATGGCTGGCGCCAATGCAGTGTGGATACTCCATGACTTTCCAGGGTTTTCCATTAGTGGTGCAGACACCATTTTTATAAGCCTCTCGTTCAAGCATTTCAATAGCGATACCGGGCCTGTATTTAGCCGGGCCTACCAACGTGCCAGCGATGACTGTTCTCCAGGGTATTAGCGTCGAAGGGCTGTGTTTGTAACCGTACGGCGTCCATTCAATCTCTTCGGGTGTGGCAGGAACAAGCATCCATGTCGTCTCTGCAAAGTGGGAAAGTCGACAAAGTCTGGCGCAGCTTTTCGACGCTGGAGGGGGAAGCAGAAAATTCAGAATGGCCTTACGCAAGAAGAACTTTTTCTACTTGAACAAAACGCTGTGCCCTGCAAATCCCGCATACTGCCCCTATCAAACCCTTCAGGAAGAGCCTTGCGATGTCCACCACTGTTCTGGTCCTGGTTGAAACCATCAACGACTACCTGTCCATCATCGAGGACAGCGAGTTCCATGTAATCCTGGCTCCGACGCCCGCCGAACGCGCCCAGGCGATCAAGACCCACGGCGGGCAGATCAAGGCTGTGCTGACCCGTGGGCCACTGGGGCTGTACGCCGAGGAAATCGCTGCGTTGCCGCTGCTGGAGATCATCTGCGTGATCGGTGCCGGCTACGAACATGTGGACCTGCAGGCGGCGAGCAATCGCGGGATCGTGGTGACCAATGGCGCCGGGGTGAATGCGCCGTCGGTGGCCGACCACGCCATGGCGTTGCTGCTGTCGCTGGTGCGCGGTATTCCCCAGACCGATGCGGCGGTACGGCGCAGTGAATGGCCGAAGGTCATGCGCCCTTCCCTGGGCGGTAAACAATTGGGCATTCTCGGGCTCGGTGCAGTCGGCATGGAGATCGCCAAGCGCGCTTCACTCGGTTTCGGCATGGAGGTCAGTTATCACAACCGCCAGCCCCGTGATGATGTGGACTACACCTACTGCGCAACGGCGATAGAACTGGCGCGCACCTCGGACTTCCTGATCCTGGCCACGCCGGGCGGCGCGGGCACCCGCCATCTGATCGATCGCCATGCGCTCGACGCCCTGGGGCCGAACGGCTATCTGGTGAACATCGGACGTGGCAGCGTGGTGGTCACCGCTGACCTGGTCGCCGCCCTTGAGCAACGGCGTATCGGCGGCGCGGCGCTGGATGTGTTCGATGATGAGCCCAAAGTGCCGGACGCCCTCAAGCGCCTGAGCAATACCGTGCTCACCTCGCATGTGGCCGGCCTGTCGCCGGAAGCCGCCCATGACACGGTGCAACGCGTGGCCGACAACCTGGTGGAATATTTCGCCGGCCGTCCGGTGCTGACCCCGGTACCCCTCCCGCCACGCAACTAGTAGCGATTAGCCAGCTACGTCGTAAAACCTGTCTACACTGCATGCGGGGATGCTCAGGACGCCGGTGCAGGACCGGCGAAGGAACGCACAATGGTTGGCCATGGACCCGGCCCGGCCCGTCAACGCGGTGCCATTGGTTTGATCGGCGCATTGACGCTTGGGATCGCGCTGTTGTTTCTGCTATTGGTGGTCGACAGTGGCCGCCTGTACCTGGAAAAACGCAAGCTGCAACGCGTCGTCGACACTGCGGCGCTGGAAGTCGTCAGCCGCGGCGGCAAATGCACTGCGCCGAATGACAATGCCGCGCAATTCGCGACCCAAAGCGCCCTGCGCAATGACTTCCCGGTCGATGCAAACCGTACGTTGAGCACCGCCTGCGGCGCCCTGGCCACCGGCGCGGACTTTATGCGCACCTTCAGCGCCGACCCGAGCAAAACCGATGCCATCCAGGTGATCGCCACCCACCGCGTTGCCACCAGCATCGCCCATGCACTGCACACACTGTTTTCGGCACAGCCCATCAGCCTGACCACGCGGCTGAGCGCCACCGCAGTGGCCGCCGCCCCCGCACCACCGGTGGCCACGCTCACCGTGCGCAGCACCTTGCTGACGATAGACAGCACTCAATCCGCCGCCCTCAATGGCCTGATCGGCGGCCTGCTGGGCGGCAAGCTGCAGCTCGACGCGGTGGGTTGGAATGGCTTGATCAACACCGATATCAGCCTGCTCAGCTACCTGGATGCCCTGGCCATCCGCCTGAATGTCAGCGCCGGCAACTACGACCAACTGCTCCAGACCGACGCCACCATTGGCCAGTTGATCCAGGCCGCCATTGACGTGCTCAAGCTGGGCGGCGACGCAGTCCAGGTGGTGATCAACAACCTGGAAACCATCAAGCTGATCGCACCCGGCACGCAGATCCTGCACCTGGGTGACCTGGTCAAGATCCAGAACGGCACCGATAAAAGCGCACTGAATGTCGACCTGCAACTGTTCAACCTGATCCAGGGCTTTGTGCAACTGTCGAACAAGGCCAGCGCGGTGGCGGTCGAGCTGCCGGTCGATGTGCTGGGCTTGTTGAATGTCACGGTCAAGACCCGGGTCATCGAGCCGGCCCAGATCTCCGCTATCGGTAACCCTCAGTTGATCGACACCCAGCCGATTGCGGTGCGCACGGCGCAAGTCAGGACCTGGATTTCCCTTAAACTGCCGGTGATCGACGGGCTCACCAAGGTGATCGGCCTGGTCACCGACCTGGTGGGTTTGCTGCTGGGCAGCTCATTGGATGTGGTGCCTGGCACGCAAATCGATATCGCCCTGGAGGCCGCCAGCGGCAGCAGCTACGTGACCGGCTATCGTTGCAACGGACCCGCCGACAAATCCCTCTCGGTGTCAGGCACCACCTCCGCCGTCAGGCTGATGGTGGGCCAGGTCGACCCGAAGAACCTGTTCTCATCCACCGCCCCGCTGAAAGTCGACGACTTCCCGCTGCTCGACCTTGGCGTCAAGACCTGCAGCAAAGGCGTGTGCGACCCACGACAACCCTACGCGGTCGGTGGCCTGAGCCTGCGCGTCGACAGCAGCGTGGCCAAGACCACCCGCGCCCATGTCTATGTGTCGCCACCGGAGGTCAAGCAACCGCCGAGCTATTTCAGTTTCAGCGCCAATAACGTGGTCGGCAGCTTGAGCGACACCCTCAACGGTATCCGGCTGACCAGCCATACACCGACACTCACCGGGCTTCTCGGTTTGGTGGTGGGCCTGGTGGTCGACGTGCTGACCGGCGTGCTGAACCTGCTCAGCGGGGTCATCTCCGGCCTGCTCAGCCCTTTGCTCGACCCGCTGGTCAATAACCTGCTCGCCGGCCTGGGCGTGGACCTGGCAAAAGTCGAAATCGGTGCCAACCTGTCCTGTACTCCCGGCGGCCGTGCCGTGCTGGTGATTTGAGCACATCAGGCCCGCTGATCATCCTCCAACACGCTAACCTATTAAGCCGCCCCGACCTTGTCGCTGAGCGGCGGCGCGCATTAGATTAGCCAATAGTCCACGGCCTTTAAAATAAGCAGAAGGGATAAGCATGGCGCTTAACGACCAATCGACTCAGATCCGCCCAGGCGAAGAACTGGATGCCAGCCTGATCGATCCTTACCTCAAGGCCCACATTCCGGGGCTGAGCGGCACAGTCAAGATCAGCCAATTCCCCGGCGGTGCGTCCAACCTGACTTACCTGCTGGAATACCCGGGCCAGGAGTTCGTACTACGCCGCCCGCCATTTGGCCACAAGGCCAAGTCCGCCCACGACATGGGCCGCGAATACCGCATTCTCAACCAGCTCAAGGATGGATTCCCGTACTGCCCGAAAGCCTACGTGCATTGCACCGATGAATCGGTGATCGGCGCCGAGTTCTACGTCATGGAACGGGTCAACGGCATCATCCTGCGCTCTGACCTGCCGGCCGAACTGGAACTGGACGCGACCCGGACCGAAGCCCTGTGCAAAAGCTTCATCGATAAATTCGTCGAACTGCACCAAGTGGATTACACCGCCTGCGGCCTGGCCGACCTGGGTAAACCCGAAGGCTATGTCGCACGGCAGATTCGTGGCTGGAGCGAGCGTTACGAAAAGGCCCTGACCCCGGACGCGCCCAGCTGGGAGAAAGTGCGTCTGTGGCTCAACGACAAGATGCCGGCCGACCATCCGACGTCCAGCATCGTGCACAACGACTACCGTTTCGACAACGTGATCCTCGACCCGCACAACCCGATGCAGATCATCGGCGTGCTGGACTGGGAGCTGACCACCCTCGGCGACCCCTTGATGGACTTGGGCAACACCCTCGCCTACTGGATCGAAGCTGCCGACCCCGCACCGGTGCAACTGATGCGACGCCAGCCGAGCAACGCCCCCGGCATGCTCACCCGCCGTCAGTTTGTCGATTACTACGCCGAACGTTCCTGCCTGCAGATCGACAACTTCGACTTCTACTACACCTATGGCCTGTTCCGCCTGGCCGGGATCGTGCAGCAGATCTACTACCGCTTCTTCCATGGCCAGACCCAGGACAAACGCTTTGCGCAGTTCATCCAGATGAACAAGCTGCTCGAGCAGATGAGCCTGAATGTCATCGCCAAATCCGCACTCTGATTACCAGAACAAGGAAACCTCATGTCCAAGACCAACCTGTTCGACCTCGACGGCAAGATCGCCTTTGTTTCCGGTGCCAGCCGCGGTATCGGTGAGGCCATCGCCAAGCTGCTGGCCCAGCAAGGCGCCCACGTGATCGTGTCCAGCCGCAAGCTGGAGGGCTGCCAGCACGTGGCCGACGCGATCATCGCCGATGGCGGCAAAGCCACGGCGATTGCCTGCCATATTGGTGAAATGGAGCAGATCACCCAAGTGTTCGCCGGTATCCGGGAACAGTTCGGGCGCCTGGACATCCTGGTCAATAACGCGGCGACCAACCCGCAATTCTGCAATGTGCTGGACACCGACCTCGGCGCGTTCCAGAAGACCGTCGACGTGAACATTCGCGGCTATTTCTTCATGTCGGTGGAGGCCGGCAAATTGATGCGCGAGAACGGCGGCGGCAGCATCATCAACGTGGCCTCGATCAACGGCATCTCCCCGGGCGTGTTCCAGGGCATCTACTCGGTGACCAAGGCGGCCGTGATCAACATGACCAAGGTGTTCGCCAAGGAATGTGCGGCGTTCGGCATTCGTTGCAATGCGCTGCTGCCGGGCCTGACCGATACCAAATTCGCCTCGGCGCTGGTGAAGAACGATTCGATCCTGAAAATGGCCCTGGCGCAGATCCCGCTCAAGCGCGTCGCCGACCCGAGCGAGATGGCCGGTGCGGTATTGTTCCTGGCCAGTGATGCGTCGAGCTACACCACCGGTGTATCGCTGAATGTGGACGGCGGCTTCCTGTCCTGACCCCAACTGTAGTGAGCGGGCTCGCCCCCCAGCGCGGGGCAAGCCCTAATGCCAGTCAGTTAAGGATTAACGCGGTCACTGTGGGAGGGGGCTTGCTCCCGATAGGCCGCGCAGCGGCCTCAAAAATGGGCCTGCTACGCAGGCCATCGGGAGCAAGTCGAATCGTCGCACCGCCCCTCCCACAATTTATCCATCGTCCGCTTTATCGCTTAACTGAC
>NZ_JBNPJV010000075.1:0-10249 GCF_050312585.1 Pseudomonas sp. R19M | reverse complement strand
GTCCACCGCATTCGCGAGCAAGCCCGCTCCCACAGTTTTAACCGCGCTGAGTCAGGCAGGTTATTTATCTGTCTTCAGGATTTCGTAATCACGCAGCTTATTGGCGATGGTGGTGTGAGACACCCCCAGACGCTTGCCCAATTGCCGGCTGCTGGGGTGCTCGGCGTACAGGCTTTCCAGCACCGCCTTCTCGAACCGCCCGACGATCTCTTCCAGGCCGCCGTCCAGGGAAAAATCGCCAAGCGGCTGACGCACGCCGTAGTCCGGCAAACGAATGTGCTCGGCCTTGACCGTGCCGCCATCACACAACGACACCGCCTGGAACAACACGTTTTCCAGCTGCCGCACGTTACCCGGCCAATGGTAGTGACTGAGGCGATCCATGGCTGCCGGCGCCAACTTAGGCAATGCACAGCCGATTTGCCGGCTGGCCTGATCGAGGAAGTGCTCGACCAACGGCGCCAGGCCATCAAGGCATTCGCGCAAGGGAGGAATGTGCAGGGACAGCACGTTGAGACGGTGGTAAAGGTCCTGGCGGAACTCGCCGCGCGCGCACAACTCGGACAAGTCCACCTGGGTGGCGCAGATCACGCGCACATCCAGGTACACCTCCTCATCACTGCCTACACGGCGGAAGCAACCGTCCTGCAAAAACCGCAGCAACTTCACCTGCAAGCGCGCACTCATTTCCCCTACCCCGTCGAGAAACAGCGTACCGCCTGCCGTCAACTCCAACAGCCCCAACTTACCCTCGGCCCGTGCGCCTTCAAACGCACCAGGGCCGTAGCCGAACAGCTCGGTCTCGGCCATCGACTCCGGCAAGCCTGCGCAATTAAGCGCCATCAACGGCGACTGCCCACGCGGGCTCGCCAGGTGGCAAGCCCGGGCCAGCAGTTCTTTACCGGTGCCGGTTTCCCCTTCTATTAATAGCGGCGCATCCAACGGTGCCATGCGCCGGGCTTCACGCACCACCGCAGCCATGACCTTGGAGCTCTGGAAAATACTGTCGAAGCCGCGCAGTTCCTGCTTGCGCACGTTGTAGATGCGTTCACCGACACGGTCGGCACGGTGCAGCGTCAACACCGCACCGGCCATGGCCTCGCTGTCATCGTGCTCGGACGATTGCAGCGGTGCGATGTCCGCCAGAAACACGTCACCCTTGACCTTGACCCGCAGGCCGTTGATCCGCGACTTGCTGGCGCGCACCAACTCCGGCAGATCGAAGTCTTCGGCATAACGCGACAACGGAATCCCCGGCACCTCGTCCACCCGCACCCCGAGCAACTGCGCGGCGGCACGGTTGGCGGCAACGATGGAACCGCCCATGTCGATCGACAACACCGGAAACTCCAGGGCGCCGAGCAGCGCGTTGAGTTCCATGTGCCGCCGTTCGCTGGGCATCAGCCCGACGCGCTTGACCCCAAACACCCCGGCTATCGCCTCGAATTGCGGGCGCAGCGCCTGGAATTGCATGTTCACAAGGTTGGGGCAAAACAGATAGATCGCGTTGCCATGCTCACCGCCGACTTCGCCCTTGGCGACGTTGACGCCGTACTCTACCAGCAGGTTGAGAATGTCCCGCAGGATGCCGATACGGTTCTGGCAGTGCACTTTGATACGCATGAAAGGGCTCGAAAAGTGGGAAGGCGCCGCGTCTTTTTGTCACTGGGCGCAGATATTCGTCAAGATTATGTGACACCTTGCGCACGTTTCACAGCCCAGCGCAAAGATTAGCCTTACACCTGTAACGAATACTTTACGAAAACCGGTATATTTTCCTACGCATCACCGCTGAAGGTAGGTGGAATCCAACGCCCAGCGGGTTATCAATAGCTCATCGCAGGACATAACAAGAACGAATGCCTAGCAGGAGAGCCGTATGAAGCAGACGCAATACGTGGCCCGCGAGCCCGATGCGCAAGGTTTTATCCACTACCCGCCGGAAGAACACGCGGTGTGGAACACCCTGATCACTCGCCAGTTGAAAGTGATCGAGGGCCGCGCCTGCCAGGAATACCTGGACGGCATCGACAAGCTCAGCCTTCCGCTGGATCGCATCCCGCAACTGGGTGAGATCAACCAAGTGCTGGCCGCAACCACCGGCTGGCAGGTCGCCCGCGTACCGGCATTGATCCCGTTCCAGACCTTCTTCGAACTGCTCGCCAGCAAGCAGTTTCCAGTGGCGACCTTTATTCGTACCCGTGAAGAACTAGACTACCTGCAAGAGCCGGATATCTTCCACGAGATCTTCGGCCACTGCCCGCTGCTGACCAACCCCTGGTTCGCCGAATTCACCCACACCTACGGCAAGCTCGGCCTGGCGGCCACCAAAGAGCAACGGGTATACCTGGCGCGCCTGTACTGGATGACCATCGAGTTCGGCCTGGTAGACACGCCGCAAGGCCGACGTATCTACGGGGGTGGCATTCTGTCTTCGCCCAAGGAGACGGTGTACAGCCTGTCGGACGAGCCCGAGCATCAAGCCTTCGACCCGCTGGAGGCCATGCGCACCCCCTACCGTATCGACATCCTGCAACCGCTGTATTTCGTACTGCCTGAGCTCAAGCGCCTGTTCGAAGTGGCGCAGGAAGACATCATGGCCATGGTCGAGCGCGGGATGCAGTTGGGACTGCATGCGCCGAAATTCCCGCCCAAGCCCAAGGCTGCGTGAACCTCATCGATTAAGGCCAGGTGAGTCTGTTCCCTGGCCCCGCGTTGCTTTAGGGTGACGCTACTGACCTTCAAACATTCGAATTCAGGACACCCCCATGACCAACTTGAACCAAGCCCACTGCGAAGCCTGCCGCGCCGACGCCCCGCAAGTCAGCGATGAAGAGCTGCCGGTACTGATCAAGCAGATCCCCGACTGGAACATCGAAGTCCGCGACGGTGTGATGCAGCTGGAAAAGGTTTTCCTGTTCAAGAACTTCAAGTTCGCCCTCGCCTTCACCAATGCCATGGGTGAAATCTCCGAAGCCGAAGGCCATCACCCAGGCTTGCTTACCGAGTGGGGCAAAGTCACCGTGACCTGGTGGAGCCACTCCATCAAGGGCCTGCACCGCAACGACTTCATCATGGCCGCACGCACTGACGAAGTGGCCAAGACTGCCGAGGGCCGCAAGTAATGCACTTCGATGCCATTGGCCGCGTGCCCGGCGACCCGATCCTCGGACTGATGGACCTGTACGCCCAGGACACCCACCCGAACAAGTTCGACTTGGGCGTGGGCGTCTATAAGGACGACCAGGGCCTGACGCCGATCCCTCATTCGGTCAAGCTGGCCGAGCAACGCCTGGTGGACACGCAGACCACCAAGACCTACATCGGCGGGCACGGCAACCCTGCGTTCGGCAGCCTGATCAGCGAGTTGGTGCTGGGCGCCGACTCCCCGCTGATCCGCGAACGCCGTGCCGGTGCCACTCAGACCCCAGGTGGCACCGGCGCCCTGCGCTTGAGCGCCGACTTTATCGCCCACAGCCTGCCCGGTCGCGGCGTGTGGCTGAGCAACCCGACCTGGCCGATCCACGAAACGATCTTCGCCAAGGCCGGGATCAAGGTCAGCCATTACCCCTATGTGGGCACTGACAATCGCCTGGATGTGCAGGCGATGCTCGCCACCCTGTCGACTGTGCCCAAGGGCGACGTCGTGCTGCTGCACGCCTGCTGCCATAACCCGACCGGGTTCGACCTGTCCCAGGAGGATTGGCGCCAGGTGCTGCAGATCGTGCGCGAGCGCCACTTGCTGCCACTGATCGACTTCGCCTACCAGGGCTTCGGCGACGGCCTGGAGCAGGACGCCTGGGCGGTGCGGCTGTTTACCGCCGAGCTGCCTGAGGTACTGATCACCAGTTCCTGCTCGAAGAACTTCGGCCTGTATCGCGACCGGGTCGGCGCCTTGATCGTGTGTGCGGCAGACGCCGAGAAGCTCACGAATGTGCGCAGCCAACTGGCGAATATCGCACGCAACCTGTGGTCGACGCCGCCGGATCATGGTGCGGCAGTGGTCGCGACTATCCTGGGTGACGCTGAACTTAAAAAGGTGTGGAGCGACGAAGTCGAAGCCATGCGCTCGCGGATTGCCCATTTGCGCGCGGGCCTGGTCGAGGCATTGGCGCCCCATGGCTTGGCCGAGCGGTTTGCGCATATCGGCGCGCAGCGCGGGATGTTTTCCTATACCGGTTTGAATGCCGAACAGGTGAAACAACTGCGCGAGAAGCACAGCGTGTACATGGTGAGTTCAGGGCGTGCCAGCGTTGCAGGGATTGATGCCAAGCGGCTGACCCTGTTGGCCCTGGCCATCGCCGACGTTTCCAACTGAAGAAACCCGGACTGAAAATGTGGGAGGGGGCTTGCTCCCGATGGCGGTCTTTCAGCAACTGAAGTGCTGACTGACACAGAGCTATCGGGGGCAAGCCCCCTCCCACATTCGGACTGGGTCGAACACTAGCCGGCAACCATCTCGGCTTTGAGCTGCGCCTCTTTCGCCTGCGCATCCGCCAAGCGGTACAACTCGATACTCCCATCCCAGTGCTCGATCAACGCCGTACACGACTCTACCCAGTCCCCGCAGTTGAGGTAGTCCACCTCGCCCACCTTGCGAATTTCGGCATGATGAATATGCCCGCACACCACGCCATGCAGCTCGCGCCGGGTCACTTCGTGGGCAATCGCTTCTTCGAAATCGCTGATAAAACTCACCGCCGTCTTGACCTTATGCTTGAGGTACGCCGACAGCGACCAGTAGCCATAGCCATACCGCGCGCGCCAGTGGTTGAGCCAGCGGTTCAGGGTCAGGGTAAATTCGTAGGCCGAGTCGCCGAGGAACGCCAGCCAGCGGTGGTAACGGGTGATCACGTCAAACTGATCGCCGTGGATCACCAGCAAATGGCGACCATCAGCGGTCACATGCACCGCTTCATCCACCAGTTGGATATTGCCCAGGATCAGCTTGGAATAGCGGCGCAGAAATTCGTCGTGGTTGCCGGTGACGTAAATCACCTCGGTGCCGCGCTTGGCCATGGTCAGCAGGCGCCGGATCACATTGGTATGGGCCTGGGGCCAATACATGCCGCCGCGCATCTTCCAGCCGTCGATGATGTCGCCGACCAGGTACACCTTATCGGCGTGGTACCCCTTGAGGAACTGCGACAGGTGTTCGGCCTGGCAATCCCGGGTGCCCAGGTGCACGTCGGAAATCCATAGGGTACGAACCCGTTGTTTGCGGCTGGGTCTGGCGAACTCGGCACTGGTCATGGGCATCCCTCGACGGTGTTTTCGCGAGCTTGCGCCCTCGCGATTAATAGCCCATGACAGCTTTGCGTCAGTGCGATGACAGCGCCGGGCACCTGCGAAGCGTTGTAGACTGCGCACTTGTTGCTCTGGAGACCGCGATGAGACCGTCCCTCACGCTGCGCCACTACGTTGAAGCCCCCCTCGCCCACAGCCACGACCATGCGCAATTGGTGTTCGGCCTGTCCGGGCATTTGGACCTGGAGGTGGATGGCCGTGGCAGCCAGGTGCACGAAAGCAGCGTGATGGTGCTGCCCTTCAACGCCCATCATGCCTGCGGCAGTCGCGACGGCAGCCGCTGCCTGGTGCTGGATGTGCCGACTGAGCACTGGCTGCTGCAATCTCTGGGCGAACACGCCGATGCCAGCCGCCGCCTGCTGGATCAGCCGACGCGCCTGGCGCTGGATGCCCGGCAAAACCAGTTGGTGCAATGGCTGGCCCACAGCCCGGTGGAAGACCCGTTGATTGTCCAGCAAGGCGCCGTGTTGCTGCTCGCCAGCCTCAATCATCCGCAGGCCCAGCCCTTGCCTGGCCGACGCCTCCCGTATGCAGCGTTCAATGCGCATATCGAGCGGCACGTCGCGCATCCCCTGCAAGTGGCGGACCTTGCGCGAATTGCCGAGCTGTCGGTGGCGCGCCTGCATGCGCGCTTCATGGCCGAATGCGGGCAGACGCCGATGGACTACATTCGCGCCCGCCGCCTGCAGAAGGCGTTGAAGCTGCTGCGCGAGACCGTGCTGCCTATCGGAGAAATCGCTGATTGCGTCGGCTACAGCTCACAAAGTGCGTTTGCCGCCGCGATGCTGCGGGAGTTCGGCGCATCGCCCGGCAGGTTGCGTCGCTCATCTTAGGGAAGAGCCTTGCGATAAAAATCGCGAGCCGCACGACAGACGCCCCCCTCGGCAACCCTCTAGACTGCGTTTCTGTTACCCGTCGGTTCAAAGGATCGCAATGACTCCCCGCTCAGCCCTCGGCGCCCTGCATATTGGCGCATTGATGTTTGGCCTCACCGGTGTTTTCGGCAAACTGGCGGCCGCCTCGCCGGCCATCATCGTGTTTGGCCGTGCCGTGTTTGCCGTGATCGCCCTGGCCCTCTTCGCGCGGCTTGCCAGCAACACGACCTGGAAAAGCCTGGAGCTGCGCGACTGGCGTCGCTTGCTGGTCAGCGGC
The DNA here is from genome assembly GCF_050312585.1 of Pseudomonas sp. R19M. Taxonomy (NCBI): domain Bacteria; kingdom Pseudomonadati; phylum Pseudomonadota; class Gammaproteobacteria; order Pseudomonadales; family Pseudomonadaceae; genus Pseudomonas; species Pseudomonas sp. R19M. The sequence continues at coordinate 3,790 of NZ_JBNPJV010000075.1, read as the reverse complement.
GTGCTGCTGGCGGCGCATTGGGTGACCTTTTTCATGGCGGTCAAGGTGGCGGGGGTCGCCGTGGCGACCTTGGGGTTTACCGCATTCCCGGCGTTTACAGTGATCCTCGAAGGGTTGATCTTCCGCGAGCGCATTCGCCCCAGTGAATGGCTGCTGGTCGCGCTGGTCAGCGTTGGCCTGGTGCTGGTGACGCCGGACTTCAACCTCGCCAGCGAAGCCACGGGCGGGTTGCTGTGGGGCATTGCCTCCGGCCTGCTGTTTTCCCTGTTGTCACTGAACAACCGCGCCAGTTCCGGGCGGATTCCTGCGGTACAGGCGGCGCTGTGCCAAAACATGGTGGTAGCCGCCTGCCTGTTGCCCGTGGCCGCGCCAGGGCTGGCGGATGTGCGAGCCATCGACTGGCTCTGGATCGGACTGCTGGGCGTGTTCTGTACCGGCCTGGCCCACAGCCTGTTCGTCGCCAGCCTCGCCGTCATCAAGGCGCGCACTGCCTCGGTGGTATTCGCCATGGAGCCGGTCTACGGCATCACCGTGGCCTGGTTGCTGTTTGCCGAGACCCCAACGCTGCGCATGCTGCTGGGCGGTGCGCTGATCATCGCTGCCATCGTGCTCTCCGGCTTGATGGGCAGCGCCAGCCAGGCCAAGCAGCCCGCGGCTACGGCCTGATCTATACTTCAAACATCCGCAACAGTCGGTAGTCGTTCAACGGATAAAAGACACCTCGACGACAGCCATGGCCGTTTCTGAAGTTGCTGCACGCGAGTGGTCACTCCCTTTACGCGATGCAGGGGTTTCACCATGGAAATGTTCATCAGTTTATTGGTTCAGATCATCAGCGGTGCCATCGGCGGCAACCTGGCCGGCATGACCCACCAGAGCCTCGGCAGTACCGGGCTCAACTCAATGGTTGGCGGCTTGGGCGGGCTGGTACTCGGCCAGTTGCTCTCCTGGCTGCTTGGCGCACCGGCAGGCGACGCGCTGAACGTTGCGGCGCTCGGCAGCAACATCGTCGGGAGTGGCTTCGGCGGCCTGGTGCTGACGTTTATCATCGGTTTCATCAAGAACAAAATGGCCGCCAAATAGCAGCGCCACGCGGGGTCACCGTTCGTAGGTGGCGGTGACCTCGGTATTCAGGATGCCCGATCGTTATGGCCCAGGTCGCGTTGTGGGTCGATCTGGTCGCGTACGCGCTGCTTGAGTACCTTGGCCTCCGGGAAGCCCCCATCCACCTTGCGCTCCCAGATCTGCACGCCCTCACAGGTGATGCGAAAAACGCCGCCGGTGGCCGGCTCCAGCACCACACGCCCCAGGTCGTCGGCGAAGGTGCTCAACAACTCCTGGGCCAGCCATGCCGCGCGCAACAGCCACTGACACTGGGTGCAATAGGTGATGACGATCTCGGGTTTGCTTGCAGACATAATTTGAGAGGTTCCTGACGTAACGGGCTCGGAAGATCGAGTGGCTATAATACCGACCTTTATCGCCCAGCTTTGAGATTCATGATGCGCCGCCTGCTGTCTTGTCTGTTTCTATGTCTGCTCCCCCTCCTCGCCAACGCCGTTGAGACGCCCCGCCCCAAGATCGGCCTGGTGTTGTCCGGCGGTGCCGCCCGTGGCCTGGCGCATATCGGCGTGCTCAAGGCATTGGAGGAGCAGGGTATCCAGATCGATGCGATTGCCGGCACCAGCATGGGCGCAGTGATTGGTGGGCTTTACGCATCAGGCTATAAAATCGATGAGCTGGAAAAACTCGCGCTCGATATCGATTGGCAACAGGCACTGTCCGATGCACCCCCACGGGAAGATGTGCCGTTTCGCCGCAAACAGGATGATCGCGACTTCCTGGTCAAGCAGAAGCTCAGTTTTCGCGACGACGGCAGCCTTGGCCTGCCACTGGGCGTGATCCAGGGCCAGAACCTGGCGTTGTTGCTGGAAAGCATGTTTGCCCACACCAGCAACATCCGCAATTTCGACAAACTGCCCATTCCTTTCCGTGCCGTGGCCACCGACATCACCACCGGCGAGAAAGTGGTGTTCAACAAAGGCCACCTGCCCCAGGTGATACGCGCCAGCATGTCGATCCCTGCGGTGTTCGCCCCCGTGGAACTGGACGGCCGGCTGCTGGTGGACGGCGGCATGACCGACAACATCCCGCTGGATGTGGCGCGAGAAATGGGCGTCGACATTGCCATCGTGGTGGACATTGGCACCCCGCTACGCTCACGCAAGCAACTGGCGACGGTGGTAGATGTACTCAACCAATCCATCACGCTGATGACTCGGCGAAACTCCGAAGAGCAACTCAAGGCCCTGCATCCCAAGGATGTACTGATCCAGCCGCCGCTGGCGGCCTACGGGGTGACGGATTTCGGTCGCGCCAGGGACATGATCGATGCCGGCTACCGCGCCACTCGTGCCCTCGACGTCCGTCTGGCCCACCTGCGCCCCGCAGCGCCCGTGGACCCGCAACTGGTGAGTGCCCGCACACCGGGCGAACGCACGCCGATCATCACCGCGATCCAAGTGGAGAACGACTCGAAAATCAGCGATGACGTGATTCGCTACTACATCCGCCAAGCCTTGGGTGAACCGCTGAACCTGGGTCGCCTGCAAGCGGACATGGGCACTTTGTACGGCCTGGACTACTTCGAGCAGGTGCAGTACCGCGTGGTCAAGAAAGGTCACGACAACACCCTGGTGATCAGCGCACGGGGCAAGCGCAGCGGCACCGACTACCTGCGCCTGGGCTTGAACCTGTCGGATGACCTGCGCGGTGACAGTGCCTTCAACCTCGGCGCCAGCTACCGCATGAATGGCATCAACCGGCTTGGCGCCGAATGGCTGACACGGCTACAGATCGGCGATCGCCAAGAGTTGTACAGCGAGTTCTACCAGCCAATGGACACCGGCTCACGGTATTTCATCGCGCCTTATGTCAGGGCCCAGGCGCAGAACGTTGAACTGATTCTGGACAACGACCCCATCTCCGAATATCGCCTGGAGCGTTACGGTTTCGGCCTGAACGTAGGGCGGCAGATCGGCAACAGCGGCGAGATCCGCTTCGGCGTCGGGGAAGCCTGGGGCAAGGCGGACGTGCGCATCGGTGACCGGGACCTGCCGAGCGTAAGTTTCAGCGAAGGCTTCTATGAACTGAAGTACTCGTTCGACTCCCTGGATAACGTGTACTTCCCCCACTCCGGCGAAGACATCGGCCTGGCCATCCGCGAATTCGAGCCCGGCCTGGGTTCGGACCAACGCTACCGCCAATGGGAATTCAAGCTGGACAAAGCCATGAGCCACGGCCCGGACACGCTGATACTGGGTGGGCGTTATGGACGCACCCTGGATAAATCCGATGTAGTGATTTCCAGCTTCCTGCTCGGTGGCGCACGACAACTGTCGGGCTTTCGCGAGGATGCTATCTCGGGCCAGAACATCGCCCTGATGCGGGCAGTGTACTTCCGCCGCCTGACGCCGCGTTCGTACCTGCCGCTGGACTTCCCGCTGTACCTCGGTGCGTCAGTGGAACGCGGGCGGGCGTGGAACAACGACAACCAGTTCGACAGCGGGTACATCAACGCCGCGAGCGTTTTCCTCGGGTTTGATACACCGCTGGGGCCGCTGAATTTCAGCTATGGGTTCAATGATGACAAGCAGCAGGCGGTATACCTGAACCTTGGGCAAACCTTCTAGCTGTGTAGTGAGCGGGCTTGCCCCTAATGCCAGTCAGTTAAGGCTTAACGCTGTCACTGTGGGAGGGGGCTTGCTCCCGATAGCGGTGGGTCAGTCGA
>NZ_JBNPJV010000106.1:0-11785 GCF_050312585.1 Pseudomonas sp. R19M | reverse complement strand
GTCAGTTACAGATAAGCTGACTGACACACTGCTATCGGGAGCAAGCCCCCTCCCACAATGGTTTTGTGGTGTTTTGAAGACTCAGGTCAGAGGCCACCCGTTGCGTTGAATCCCACGCCCAGTACCGTCAACACCGACAGTGGCAACAGCAGCGTATCCAGGACTGCGCTTGCCGGTAGGTCCACGCCAGGATAAGCCGGGGCCTCAGCGCCAAACCGGTCCTTGGCGCAGCAACCGCCGTTCATTGCATACAGGTCCAAGCGCGTGCCGGCATACACTACCGGCGCGCCAGGTTGCGCCGCATCCAGCGTGCGTGCGGTCGCGCAGCCCGTCAGTTGCAACGCAAGCAACAGCAACAGCGCCTTATTCATCACTGCTCAGATGATGTTCACCCCAACGTGGCAGCATGTCCTGGGGAATATTCAGCAGGTTCAGAATGCGCGCCACCACGAAATCCACCAGGTCATCGATGGTCTGCGGCTGGTGATAGAAGCCTGGCGAGGCCGGCAAGATGGTCACGCCCATGTTCGACAACTTCAGCATGTGTTCCAGGTGAATGCTCGAATACGGCGCTTCGCGTGGTACCAGGATCAACTGGCGACGCTCCTTCAGCGTCACATCCGCCGCCCGCTCGATCAGGTTGTTACAAGCACCCGTCGCAATCGCCGACAAGGTACCGGTGGAACACGGCACCACCACCATCGCGGCCGGCGCGCCGGAGCCGGAGGCGACCGGCGACATCCAGTCTTCTTTGCCGTAGACCTTGATCTGCCCCGCCGCCGCACCGGTGTATTCGGTGAGGAACGCCTGCATCGTCTGGACCTTGGCCGGCAGCGCGACATCGGTCTCGGTCGCCATCACCAACTGCGCCGCCTTGGAGATCAGGAAGTGCACTTCACGGTCTTCGCGTACCAGGCAATCGAGCAGGCGCAACCCATAGGGCGCGCCGGAGGCGCCGGTCATCGCCAGGGTGACGCGCTCGGGGCCGCTCATTTCAGCGCCTCGGCCAATTTACCGTGCAGGCCGCCAAAACCGCCGTTGCTCATCACCACGACGTGAGTGCCAGGCGTGACCCGTTGCTTGACGTGTTCGATGATGCCTTCGATCGAGTCGCAGACCTTCGACGGCACCGTGCACAGCGCCGCAATGGCCGGCAGGTCCCACCCCAGGTTGGCCGGCGCGTACCAGACCACCTGATCGGCGTCGTTGACGCTTTCCGGCAAGCCATCGCGGTGCGCACCAAGCTTCATCGAGTTGGAGCGCGGCTCGACAATGGCAATGATCGGCGCGTCGCCAACACGTTTGCGCAGGCCGTCCAGGGTGGTGGCAATCGCCGTCGGATGGTGGGCGAAGTCATCGTAGATCGTCACCCCATTCACCTCGGCGACCTTTTCCATACGGCGCTTGACGCTCTTGAAAGCGCTCAACGCGGCAATCCCCATGGAAGGCACCACGCCCACATGGCGTGCCGCCGCCAGGGTGACCAACGCGTTGGCGACGTTGTGCTGGCCAGTCATGCCCCAATCGACGATGCCCTGGGACTCCCCCTCAAACAGCACTTCAAACCTTGAACCGTCGTCGCTCAGCAGTTTGACCTGCCACTGCCCGTGCGCGCCGGTGGTTTGCACCGGGGTCCAGCAGCCCATCTCGATCACGCGCTGCAACGCAGGCTCAGTGGTCGGGTGGATAACCAGGCCTTCACTCGGGATGGTGCGCACCAGATGATGGAACTGCCGCTCGATCGCCGCCAGGTCAGGGAAGATATCCGCGTGATCGAACTCAAGGTTGTTCAATATCGCCGTGCGCGGGCGGTAATGGACAAATTTGGAACGCTTGTCGAAGAACGCGCTGTCGTACTCATCCGCCTCAATCACGAAGAACGGCGTATCGCCGAGGCGCGCCGACACCGAGAAGTTCTGCGGTACACCGCCGATCAGGAAACCCGGGCTCATGCCCGCGTGCTCCAGCACCCAGGCCAGCATGCTGCTGGTGGTGGTCTTGCCGTGCGTGCCGGCCACCGCCAACACCCAGCGGCCTTGCAACACATGGTCCGCCAGCCACTGCGGGCCGGAGACATAAGGCAAACCTTTATTGAGCACGTACTCGACCGCCGGGTTGCCACGGGACATGGCATTGCCGATCACTACCAGGTCGGGCACCGGGTCGAATTGCGACGGGTCATAGCCTTGGGTCAGCTCGATGCCCTGTGCCTCGAGTTGCGTGCTCATGGGGGGGTAGACGTTGGCATCGGAGCCGGTGACATGATGGCCCAGCTCTTTGGCCAGAACCGCCATCGAACCCATGAATGTGCCGCAGATACCAAGAATATGAATGTGCATAGTCGACCTCGTAAAACATCGAGGCAGGTTAGCGCAGGGAGGGGCAAATGGCACTCTTTTACCTACACACGGCGCTTGCCCTGGCAGGCTGCCGCCCCCTCCCCCGGAGTCCAATGCCCGGACACTGCGCCAGTACCCGACCAAACGCTATTATTAAACGACTTGCGCAGATTCCTGAGGCGCCTCTTCCTGCAAGACATTAAGCATACGAACAATCATTTTCTGGATAACTTCGTTTCTTTTATCCAGCACATCAAGGCGCGATGTCATGGAAGTTTCAGGCGTCAGCAATGGATTCTTATAAGGTTTGAAGATGAACTCGTTATGTTCGGCGAGCGCCTTCAAGGAAGTTTCGGCGGCGTCATATAACTTTTCCAGATGATCAAGACGTGCACTCGACTCCGTTGGCCAGCCTGCCGACTTATCCAACGCAAGCCCCTTACCTCCTTCGGCAAATGACTGGATGGTATTAGCCGTCAACAGCAGCTTTAATTCCGCGTTTTCCAGGCGTAACTGCAGATCTTGCGCCGATGGCTGGGGCAGCTCGTTGCCCAAGCCTGCCGCCCCTTTGGACTGTTGGCTGGGTGCCGGCTGGTGCGCGGGAGGCAACAAGGGCGTATTGGCGGAGAACGCGCCCTTGATCTGCTCACCGCTCCAGACGGAGCCTGCATAGGTCGCAATGCTCAGGGGCGTGCTGACCAGCCCATTGACCGCGGCATTGACAAAAGCGTCGCGGGTCACCGTTTTCAAGTCTGGCCCCGTCTTGAAAACACCCGCCTTGACCAAGCGGTCTGCCGTGATCATGTTCTGTACAACATCACCCATCGTCTTTGGAGCAGGGTGCGAATGTGAAGGAAGCTTGGCACCCGCGGCACCAGTGCTCTTCATATCCAACAGGAGTTTTTTGAAGTTTTGATTAGCCAGCACTCGATGCGGATCAGACGGAACGTTAGGCAAGTTCGTACGGGGAACAGGTAGGTACTTACCTGCAGTACCCGCAGCAGGTACCTCGACTTTTGGCGGGCTGATTTTATGGAGAGCACTTTTAAACGGGTTAAAAATAGCGGGAATTCTCATAGCAATCACCTTATTGAGCCAATCATTCAGTGGCACTCAATAAGTGGATAAAAAAATTCCCCAGTTCCACATATCCACACACAGTAGAAACTACATAATTACCCCTGTTCACGTTTAATACGCAACTCGACGCCATACTTACGCAACTTTCGATAGAGGGTATTACGGCTGACCCCCAACTGCTCGGCGGCACGGGTCATCTGCCAGCGCTGTTGTTCCAGGACGCTGACCAACGCCAGGCGCTCGGCATCCTCCAGCATCGAGCGGGACGGCACATCCACCACGCCTTGGCGCGTTGACGCCTGGCGAATCATGGCGGGCAAGTCATCCAGGCCGATCCATTCGTCATCGCACAACGCGACCAACGTGCGTAACACCGTACGCAACTGCCGCACATTGCCCGGCCAGGCGTACGCCAACAGTGCCTGGCGCGCTGCGGCGCGCAGCGAAACCGGCTGCCCGCTGGCTTCCTGCTCCAGCACAAACGCCAGCAACTGCTCTTTATCACTGCGCTCACGCACTGCGGGCAAAGAAACTTCCAGGCCGTTCAGTCGATAGTACAAGTCCTCTCGAAAGCTGCCTTCCTGCACGCGCTCAATCAGATTGCGGTGCGTGGCGCTGACAATTCTGACATTCACCGCCTGGGGCTCGCCGCCCAGGGGCACCACCATGCGATCTTCCAGCACCCTCAAGAGCCGCGATTGCAACGCGAGCGGCATGTCACCGATTTCATCGAGGAACAGCGTGCCCCCGTCGGCCTGCTGCAACTTGCCCTGCATGCCTTCCTTACGGGCACCCGTGAAGCTGCCGGCACGATAACCAAACAGTTCACTTTCAATCAGGCTTTCCGGGATGGCCGCACAGTTGAGGGCGATAAAGGCTTTATCGGCACGCTGACTGGCCTGGTGCACGGCCTTGGCGAACGCTTCCTTGCCGGACCCGGTTTCACCGCTGACCAGCAACGGTACGTCGCGCTCGAAAACCCGCAGCGCCTTGCGAAAATCGTTTTGCAGGGCCGGATCGCCCAGGCAGATCCCCAGCTGGCGAGGCGGCTCGGTCTTCACCGCAGGAACCGGCATGGCGACCGGTACGCTGCGCGACTGCCCCCTCACAGCGGCGAACAACTGCCGGCCATCACGGGTGCGCAACGGCCAACTGGCCGTGGCATTGGCGCTGGCCCGCCCAAGCATCTGGTCCAGAGAACAGTCGAAATAGGCTTCCACCAGCTGCCCTAACAAGCCGCTGCGCCCCTGCCCCAGCAGGTTCAATGCGCTCTGATTGACCGCACAGATACGCCCGTCCCCATCGAACGCCACCAGCCCTTCGCTGAACAGCCCCACCGACTCGGCTTGCAGGTGAAAACGCAACAGCCAGTGATGTTCAAAATGCCGCAGGAAATAGCAGCTCTCGATCATCTTCGCCGACAGGTTCACCAGTGCCATGGTGTGGAACTGGCTCTGGCGCGACACCGCCTCCCGCGCAGATGACACATCCAGCACCGCGAGCAATTCACCTTGCGGGTCGAACACCGGGCTCGCCGAGCAGGTCAGCCCGGTATGACGGCCGCGAAAATGCTCGTCGCGGTGAATGGTCAGGGACTGGCGCTCCACCAGGCAGGTGCCGATGCCATTGGTCCCCTCACAGGCCTCGCTCCAATCGGCGCCGAGCCACAGCCCGGCGCGCTCGAAAATCTTGCGCTCGGACGGCGCGGTCACACAGTTGAGGATCACCCCGCGTGCATCGGTGAGCAGCACGGCATGGCCGGCGCCCGATAATTGCTGGTGCAGGCTGTTCATCTCGCTGCCCGCAATGTGCAGCACTTGTTGCAGGCGCTCGCGGCTTTCCAGCAGGCGGCCGTGTTCAAGCACGGTGGGGGCGAGGGTCTGGGCGGGGTCGAGGTGATAGTCCTCCAGGCAGCGCAGCCAGGAGCGGGCGATGGACGGGTCGCTGCCCGGGCCCTGGGAAAGGTCTTGCCCACGGGTAACGGTCAAGACTTGCTGGGCATGGCGACTGAAATGATCGTTGTGCATGTTCTTATTATTCTCCCTGCGTGAGAACAGCCAGCATCCCCCAGCCATCCGACCATTGCAATCCCGGGCAGACCCGCCGGTCACAGGCTGTATCGCGTGTGGCACAAACTGTCACACCACCTGTACCAGCTACGTCACAGCAACGCCTTGCAACAAACCCTAACCCCTTGATTTACCTGGCTCGCGCAGCAGTGGCCCAACCTTTGCTCTACGCTTTATCAAGCGCTTTGCGCTGCACTCCAATAAACATAAAAGCCAGGAGATACCCACCATGCGTTACGCACACCCCGGTACTGAAGGCGCTATCGTTTCGTTCAAGGCCAAGTACGGCAACTACATTGGTGGCGAATTCGTTGCGCCTGTCGAGGGCAACTATTTCACCAACACCTCGCCGGTCAACGGCAAGCCTATCGCCGAATTCCCCCGTTCCACTGCCAAAGACATCGACAAGGCGCTGGACGCCGCCCATGCCGCCGCTGACGCCTGGGGCAAGACCTCGGCCCAGGACCGCTCGCTGGTGCTGCTGAAAATCGCCGACCGCATCGAGCAGAACCTCGAACTGCTGGCCATCACCGAAACCTGGGACAACGGCAAGGCCGTGCGTGAAACCCTCAACGCTGACATCCCGCTGGCGGCCGACCACTTCCGCTACTTCGCCGGCTGCATCCGCGCCCAGGAAGGCACCAGCGCCGAAATCAACGAACACACCGCCGCCTACCACTTCCACGAGCCCCTGGGCGTAGTCGGCCAGATCATCCCGTGGAACTTCCCGCTGCTGATGGCCGCGTGGAAACTCGCCCCGGCCCTGGCCGCCGGCAACTGCGTGGTGCTCAAGCCTGCCGAGCAAACCCCGCTGGGGATCAACGTGCTGCTGGAAGTGATCGGGGACCTGCTGCCGCCGGGCGTGCTGAACGTGGTGCATGGCTTCGGCAAAGAAGCCGGCGAAGCGCTGGCCACCAGCAAGCGCATCGCCAAGATCGCCTTCACCGGTTCCACGCCGGTGGGCTCGCACATCATGCATGCAGCGGCCACCAACATTATTCCGTCCACCGTTGAACTGGGTGGCAAGTCGCCGAACATCTTCTTCGAAGACATCATGAAGGCCGAGCCTTCGTTTATCGAAAAAGCCGCCGAAGGCCTGGTGCTGGCGTTCTTCAACCAAGGTGAAGTGTGCACCTGCCCGTCGCGGGCGCTGGTGCAAGAGTCGATCTACGACGACTTCATGAAGGTGGTGATGAAGAAGATCGAACAGATCAAACGCGGCGACCCGCTGGACACCGACACCATGGTCGGCGCCCAGGCGTCCGAGCAGCAGTTCGACAAGATCCTGTCCTACCTGGATATCGCCAAGGGCGAAGGCGCGCAACTGCTGACCGGCGGTAAGGTCGAGCAGCTCAGCGGCGACATGGCCGGCGGCTATTACATCCAGCCGACCCTGCTCAAGGGCAATAACCAGATGCGCGTGTTCCAGGAAGAAATCTTCGGCCCGGTGGTGAGCATCACCACCTTCAAGGACGAAGCCGAAGCCCTGGCCATTGCCAACGACACCGAGTTCGGCCTGGGCGCCGGTGTATGGACCCGCGACATCAACCGCGCCTACCGCATGGGCCGGGCGATCAAGGCCGGTCGCGTGTGGACCAACTGCTACCACCTGTACCCGGCGCATGCCGCGTTTGGCGGTTACAAGAAATCCGGCGTGGGCCGTGAAACGCACAAGATGATGTTGGATCACTACCAGCAGACTAAAAACCTGCTGGTCAGTTACGACATTAATCCGTTGGGCTTTTTCTAACTAATACCCCTCTCCTGCATTTGAAATGCACTCAACTGTGGGAGGGGGCTTGCTCCCGATAGCGGTGTTTCATTCGCACCCCTGTTGCCTGATACACCGCTATCGGGAACAAGTCCCCTCCCACATTCGGCACACAGAGGCCGAGTTAAAAACAATAAGAATGGAAGGTACTTCCCATGCCTAGCGAACCCACGAGTTCTTCCGTCGACTTCGAAAAAGTCGACTCCGAATACTTCCAACAACGCGAACTGAAAAAAGGCGCCGCCGGCTGGGTACTGCTGGTCGGCCTTGGCGTTGCCTATGTCATCTCCGGCGACTACGCCGGGTGGAACTTCGGCCTGGCCCAAGGTGGCTGGGGCGGCATGTTCCTGGCGACATTGCTGATGGCCACCATGTACCTGTGCATGTGTTTTTCCCTGGCCGAACTGTCCTCGATGATCCCCACCGCCGGCGGCGGCTACGGGTTTGCACGCAGTGCCTTCGGCCCTTGGGGCGGGTTCCTCACGGGCACCGCCATCCTGATTGAATACGCCATTGCGCCCGCCGCCATCGCGGTGTTTATCGGGGCTTATTGCGAGTCGCTGTTCGGCATTGGCGGCTGGATGATTTACCTCGCGTTCTACATCCTCTTTATCGGCATCCACATCTTCGGCGTGGGCGAAGCCCTGAAGCTGATGTTTGTGATCACCGCCATTGCGGCCATTGCCCTGGGGGTGTTCCTGGTGTCGATGGCGCCGCACTTCAACATCGCCAACCTGCTGGATATCCCAGTGACGCAAGCCAAGGGCGCCAGCACCTTCCTGCCCTTCGGCTACGTCGGGGTGTGGGCGGCGATTCCCTATGCGATCTGGTTTTTCCTCGCCGTAGAGGGCGTGCCCCTGGCCGCCGAGGAAACCAAGAACCCCAAGCGCGACCTGCCTCGGGGCCTGATCGGCGCCATTGTGGTGCTGACTAGTTTCGCCTTGCTGATTCTGGTCATTGCACCGGGCGGCGCGGGCACTTATGCGCTGATCAAGTCGGGTAACCCGCTGGTTGAAGCGCTGGCGCTGTCCTACGGCGGTTCGACCTGGATGGGCGGCTTCGTCAACCTGGTCGGCCTGGCCGGGCTGATCGCCAGCTTTTTCTCGATCATCTACGCGTATTCGCGGCAGATCTTCGCCTTGTCCCGCGCCGGTTACCTGCCGCGCAAACTGTCCCAGACCACCAAAAGCAAAGCACCGGTCTTTGCCTTGGTGATCCCCGGCATCATCGGCTTTGTCCTGTCGCTGACCGGCCAAGGTGATTTGCTGATTCTGGTGGCGGTGTTTGGCGCGACCATTTCCTACGTACTGATGATGGCCGCGCACATCACCTTGCGCATCCGTCGCCCCAAAATGGACCGTCCGTACCGCACACCGGGCGGGATCTTTACCTCGGGTGTCGCCTTGGTGCTGGCCTGCGTGGCCGTGGTGGCGGGCTTTCTGGTCGACCCTCGCGTCGTCATTGGCGCCGCGATCATCTATGGAGTATTAATTGCTTACTTTGCTTTCTACAGCCGGCATCACTTGGTAGCAGGCACGCCGGAAGAGGAATTCGCGGCGATCCAGGCCGCGGAAGCCGCCTTGCACTGAAATGCCGTAAACCTCGGCGCGGGCGCCTTGCCCGTGCCGCCAAGGAGACACTGTATGGCAAGTTTTTCTCACGCAGTGGGTACGCAAACCTACCGCTTCGACAGCCTCAAGGACGTGATGGCCAAGGCCAGCCCTGCACGCTCCGGGGACTTTCTTGCCGGCGTGGCCGCGCAGAACGACGGTGAACGGGTGGCCGCGCAGATGGCGCTGGCGAATATCCCGCTGAAGCACTTTCTGCAGGAAGCGCTGATCCCGTATGAAAGCGATGAAGTCACCCGGCTGATCATCGACACCCATGATCAACAGGCGTTTGCCGCCGTCAGCCACCTGACCGTCGGCGGCCTGCGCGATTGGCTGCTCAGCGAGGCCGCCGATGAACAATCCCTACGCGCCCTGGCGCCAGGGCTGACACCCGAAATGGCCGCCGCCGTATCGAAGATCATGCGCGTGCAGGACCTGGTGCTGGTGGCGCAGAAGATCCGCGTGGTCACAAAGTTTCGCGGCACCCTGGGCCTGCGCGGGCGCTTATCCACCCGCCTGCAGCCCAACCACCCGACGGATGAACCGGCGGGCATCGCCGCGAGCATTCTCGATGGCCTGCTCTATGGCAATGGCGACGCCATGATCGGCATCAACCCGGCCACCGACAGCATCGCCTCGATCTGCGCCATGCTGGAAATGCTCGACGCGATCATCCAACGCTACGAAATCCCCACCCAAGCCTGCGTGCTCACCCATGTCACCACCTCCATCGAGGCGATCAACCGTGGCGTGCCGCTGGACCTGGTGTTTCAGTCGATTGCCGGTACCGAGGCGGCCAATGCCAGTTTCGGCATCAGCCTGAGCGTGCTGCAGGAAGGTTACGACGCCGGCCTGAGCCTGAACCGCGGCACGTTGGGCCAGAACCTGATGTATTTCGAAACCGGCCAGGGCAGTGCCTTGTCGGCCAACGCACACTTTGGCGTGGACCAGCAAACCTGCGAAACCCGTGCCTACGCCGTGGCGCGGCATTTCAAGCCATTTTTGGTCAACACAGTCGTAGGATTTATCGGCCCGGAGTACCTGTACAACGGCAAACAGATCATCCGCGCCGGCCTTGAAGATCACTTCTGCGGCAAATTGCTGGGCGTGCCGATGGGCTGCGACATCTGCTACACCAACCACGCCGAAGCCGACCAGGATGACATGGACACCCTGCTGACCCTGCTGGGTGTGGCCGGGATCAACTTCATCATGGGCATCCCGGGCTCCGACGACATCATGCTCAACTACCAGACCACCTCGTTCCACGATGCCTTGTACGCCCGCCAGACCCTGGGGCTGAAACCGGCACCGGAGTTTGAACAGTGGCTGGCGAAAATGGGCATCTTCACGCAAGCCGACGGCAAGGTGCACTTCGGCAACAGCCTGCCACCAGCGTTTCGCCACGCCTTGGCGCAATTGGGATGAAGGAGCCGCCTGTGCAACCCGTAGAACTCCCCGACAACCCCTGGCTGGAACTGCGCCGCCTGACGCCGGCGCGCATTGCGCTGGGCCGCACCGGCACCAGCATTCCCACCCAGGCGCAGCTGGATTTTCAATTCGCCCACGCCCAGGCGCGTGACGCGGTGCACTTGCCCTTCGACCACGCCGGCCTGAGCCGCCAACTGGCCGAACGTGGCCGTGACAGCCTGTTGCTGCACAGCGCCGCCGTCGACCGGCATATGTACCTGCAACGCCCGGACCTGGGGCGACGCCTGAGCGATGACTCGGCGCAACAGTTGCGCGACTACGCGAGCGCCCACCCTGGCGGGGTCGACCTGGCCGTGGTGGTCGCGGATGGTTTGTCGGCGCTGGCGGTGCATAAACACACGCTGCCATTTCTGACGCGCATGGAAGAACAGACCCACGCCGAAGGCTGGTCTTTATCTCCCGTCATTCTGGTGGAACAGGGCCGTGTGGCGGTGGCCGACGAAATCGGCCAATTGCTCGGCGCCAAGATGGTGGTGATCCTGATCGGCGAACGTCCAGGGCTAAGCTCGCCAGACAGCCTGGGGCTGTATTTCACCTACAACCCCAAGGTAGGCCTCACCGACGCTTACCGTAATTGCATCTCGAATGTGCGCCTGGAGGGGCTCAGTTACGGCATGGCGGCTCATCGCCTGCTTTACTTGATGAAAGAGGCGTGCCGCCGGCAACTGTCGGGCGTCAACCTCAAGGACGAGGCGCAGGTTCAGACCATCGAGTCGGATGATCCGGACCTGATGAAAGGGAATTTCCTGCTTAGCCCAGCGGATGACCGATAGCCGCATGATTGCGCTTTTTAGCGCCATTAGGCAGCATCGAGTCACGGCCGCTTGCGTGGTCATCCCCCCATTTGACGTCGAGGCCTGACATGCGGATTACTCAAGCGACCCTGGAACACCTGGACCTGCTGACGCCCCTGTTCGTCAAATACCGCGAATTCTACGGCGCATTGCCGTTCCCGGACTCCTCGCGAAACTTCCTGGAAAAGCGCCTGCGGCGCAAGGAGTCGGTGATCTATCTGGCCCTGGCGGATGACGACGACAAGAAACTGCTCGGGTTCTGCCAGCTGTACCCAAGCTTTTCGTCGTTGTCGCTCAAGCGCGTGTGGATTCTCAACGACATCTACGTCGCCGAAGACGCCCGCCGCCAACTGGTGGCGGACAACCTGATGCGCACGGCGAAGAAGATGGCCAAGGAAACCCAGGCGGTGCGGCTGCGAGTATCCACCAGCAGTGACAATAAGGTGGCGCAGAAGACCTACGAGTCGATCGGGTTTCGTGAAGACACCGAGTTCAAGAACTATGTATTGCCGATCAGTGAAGACTGACCGCAGAACACCCTCAATCACCTGTGGAAGGTGACCTGTGGGAGGGGGCTTGCTCCCGATAGCGGCAGGTCAGCCAATCGATGTATCGACTGACACTGCGCTAT
>NZ_JBNPJV010000002.1:0-12866 GCF_050312585.1 Pseudomonas sp. R19M | reverse complement strand
CGGTAGTTCAGTCGGTTAGAATACCGGCCTGTCACGCCGGGGGTCGCGGGTTCGAGTCCCGTCCGCTGCGCCATATTCGGTAACCTGGAACACTGAACGCCAGGTCGCCACAAGAAGCCCGCTCATTGAGCGGGCTTTTTTTTGCCTGTCATTCAGCTCAACGACTTAATGGCTTGCTTCGCCGCAATCGGCGCGATATCCCGGCGGCCCAGGAACACGAAAACGACCATTGCCGTGAGCAGGGTGAGTGCCGCCAGCCATTGCAGCAACGTGTCGAAGCCTTCCAGGTAGGCCGTACGTAGCAACGCCAATGGAATGTTCGCACTGGCGTGCGGCGTGTCACCCATGACCAACTGTTGGGCTACCACTGAAGCGTCCTGCGCAGCGATGGCATTCAGATGATGCGCGACCAGCGCGCTCAACGCCGCCAAGACGATAGCCAGCGCGACACCCTCACTGGCCACCCGGGTTGTATTGAAGATGCCCGCCGCCATCCCCGCCCGTTCCTTTGGCACCACACTGATCGCCAGGCCATCCATCAGGCCCCATGGCAGGCCAGTACCGATGCCAATCACCAGCATGGCAACGACGGTCTGCAGCGGATGACCGGGTGTTCCCTGGCTCAACCCATACAAGCCCGCCGCGGCGATCAAAAAACCAATCGCACACAGCATTCCAGCCGGCAGCCAGCGCGTCAGCATCGCAGCGATCATAGGCACTACCAGCATCGGCGCCGACAGCGCCAGCATCATCAGGCCCGCCTCAAATGCACTGGCGCCTTCGACACCGATAAACCTCAGTGGCAGCAATACCACCAGTACGATGTAGCAGTAACAGGT
Source organism: Pseudomonas sp. R19M (assembly GCF_050312585.1). NCBI lineage: Bacteria > Pseudomonadati > Pseudomonadota > Gammaproteobacteria > Pseudomonadales > Pseudomonadaceae > Pseudomonas > Pseudomonas sp. R19M. Next base: position 12,027 of record NZ_JBNPJV010000002.1, on the reverse strand, counting down.
GCCGATCGGAAGCAACTGCACGCCAATGAAGCGCGCAAAGCGAAACAGCCGCAGATCCAGCATCGGTTGGCTTGCGCGGTTTTCAACGAGGATAAACATCAGTAAGAACATCACCGCCACTGTGAGCAGGGCTAGCGTCGTCGTTGAGGTCCAGCCTTGTTGCGGCGCCAGGATCACCGCTGTGGTCAGGCTCACCAGCATGGCCGAAAACATCAGGATGCCGGCCAAGTCCAGGCGGCGTGCTTGCGGGTCGCGGCTTTCACGCATTTTGGGTGCGGCGAACAGCAGCGAGAGCCCCGCCAGCATGGCCGTGGCTATAAAAATCGCGCGCCAGCCCCACTGTGCGATCAGCACACCCGAGATCAGCGGGCCAAAGGCCAGGCCCGCGCCGAAAGTGGTACCCAACAGGCTGAAAGCGCGCGTCCTGGCATGCCCGTCAAATTCCTGCGCCAACGCCGCGCTGCCGCTGGCCAAGGCGATGGCCGCCGCGACACCCTGCACGCCGCGTAATACGTCCAACCAGAAAATATCCGGCGCCATGGCCAGCAGCAGGGAGGTCACTGCAAACAGCGCCATCCCCCACAAGAACAGGCGCTTGCGCCCATAAAGGTCGGCGAGGGTGCCCGCCGCCATCAGCAAGCTGCCGAAGCTGAGCATGAACGCATTGGTTATCCAGGCCATTTGCGTGGGATGCGCAGCGAACGCTATTCCAATGGACGGCGTCGCCACGGCGCCTCCGGTGAAGCTCATGGGTAAAACCAGAGCGGCCAGGCAGATCGCGATCAGGATGGCATAGTCGCCATGAGCCGCAGCGGAGGGTGTGTTCATGGGAATTCCCGTTGGTCTATAAAGATGAAGACTCTAATCAGGATGTAATTCATGATAAACAGGCAGGAATTCCACTCATAGCGGAACAAAAGGATGTAATGCTGTGACCGATAACCTTAGTGGTGTGATCGCCTTCGTGAAGACTGCACAGGCTCTGAGCTTCATTGGCGCGGCGCGAGTCTTGGGGGTTTCCGCCTCAGCAGTGGGCAAAAACGTCGCCAAGCTTGAGGCTGAGCTCAATGTGCGGCTGTTGCATCGCAGCACCCGTAAAGTCAGCCTTACCGTCGAAGGGCAATTGTTTTATGAGCGCTGCCGGAAAATCCTCGATGATCTGCAAGACGCCCGCGCCATGCTCTCCCATGCCATCCAGGCGCCGCGTGGCAAGTTACGGGTCAGCCTGCCCACCATCGGTTATCGCTTTCTCCTGGCGCATATGGTCGCGTTCCGGGAGGCCTACCCGGAAATCGAGTTGGAGCTGGATTTCAACGATCATCTGGTGGACGTGATTGAAGAAGGCTTCGACGTAGTGATTCGTAGCGGAGACTTGGTCGACTCGACATTAATGGCGCGTCGGCTGGGGCCGTTCCGCTTTGTCATGTGTGCATCGCCCGAGTACTTGCGAACCCACGGCCGGCCCGAAACGCTCACTGACCTTGAGCACCACCCCTGCCTGCGTTATCGGTTTGCCACTACCGGTAAAATAATGGAGTGGACGCTGTCCGCCAATCCGGCGATCACCCAGTTGCGCCTGCCCACCGCGATGACCTTGAACAACATGGAAGCCATGCTCATGGCCGCCATCGACGGCCATGGTATCGCCTATATGCCGGATTTCCTGGCCCGGGAGGCGTTGGCCAGGGGGCAGTTGGAGACCGTGCTGAACGGGCATTCCAATGACCAAGGCCAGTTCTGGGCGCTGTGGCCCTCCAGTCGTCATCTCTCGCCGAAAATCCGTGCGTTCGTGGACTTTGCCGCTGCGCACCTGTTCACCACCCATCAAGAGTAAGGGCGGCGGCTGATTTCAACGATCAGCTTATTTGGCTTTCTTTTTCTTCTCGCCGCGAGTGGCAAGCAGTTCAAAGCAAAATGCGGCGGTGCCGAAGAGCGCGATCATTGAGAGGACGACCATACCTAACGTTGAGCTTTCCACGATGACTTCCTACGGGTTGAGGGGTAGGAGGTGACGGTAGAGTCTGTGGGGCGGGTTGCTCAATAGGGGTGACGTAATCGTTATGCCGAGCAGGCGATCTATACGGATTCTTTGCGGGTTACCCTGTCCCTGTCCGTTACCTCGATAACGGATAGGGACCCGGACAACATTACAAGTTGCGGCTATGCCGATAGTCACTGACCGCCTCGTACACCGCCTTGCGCAAGCGATTGATCCCCCCGATCGGCCGGTGCGCCTCCAGCCCGAACCACGGGTTGAACGACTGGTTGTCACAGGCCAGGTTCAAGGCCGGTGTGTCAAAGTCCTGCGCGGGAATCCGCACCTTGGCCACGGTTTCATAGGGCGCATCGCTTTCCTTCCACTCGATGCTGGTGTCTTCGATCGGCATGAATTTCTGCGGGTTCTGCCGCTGAATCTGCAATACAAAACAGGCGGGTACACGGTCGATAGACAGTTGCTGGTTCAAGGCGCTGCGCAGAAAATTCGGCAGGTCCTGGTTCTGTTTGGGGAGCACATACTCCGGGCAGCTTTGTGGGTCGGGGGCGACGCGGAATTTGGCATTGGCCGCGCCGAATTTGTAGGGTGAAACTGAAAAGTAGGTCGCCTGCGTCGGGCTCGCCGGTGCCGGCGCCAAGGTCGCCAGGGCGATAAACAGATGGCGTACCTGCCAACTGCGAGGGTCGGCTTTGGGGAAGAACGCCAGGACCTTTTTGCCGTCGGCCTGGGCGCCGATGTTCTGCGCGTATTCCGCCACATCGCTGACAAAGAAATTTGGGTGGCTGAACATCACGAAGTCTTGTTCCGTGCGTGCTTGCTGGTCCGCCATCAATTGTTTGCCCGGTACATCCAGCAGCTTGAGCGCCATGCCCCGAGCATCGCGAATGCTGTCGAACTGCGGGTAGGCATTACCGTTGGACAGCCGCATCTGCGCCTGCCAGGTCTTGCCCGGCTCGGCGAACACACCCTGGCGCAAGGCGGAGTCGAGGTCCGCCAGTACGCTGACTTCGGCCTTCACGCAGCCGTGGGCCTTGGCGTGGGCATCACGCAGGTAGCGCGTGCCTTCGCGGTGTTGGTCGACAATCCGTACCGCCGTCTGGATGATGCCCTGGGTCATGGCCGCTTCACCGGCCGGGATCTGCTCGTTCGGCGACACCGGGCCACTGTGCTGCCAGGCGAACCAGGCAGTGGCTCCCAGCCAGCCGAGCACGCCCAGGCCGATCAGCCACAACAGGGTTTTGCCGAGAAACCGGCCCAGGCGCAGCCAGAGACGTGCGAGCAGCGAGCGTTCGTTGTATTGGGATCGAATCATCATGGCAATTGTTGCTCCAGCGGGCCGCCCAGCACTTTGAGGTATTCCAGCAGCGCCCAGCGTTCTTGTGGCTGCAGGCTACGGCCGATCACGCCGTTGCCGCGTTGACCGGCGCGGAATTCATGGCCGCTGTTGTGGTTGCCGGTGATTTTGGTATCGAACAGGAAGGCGTTCTTGAAGGCAGCGGTTTCAAAGCCCAGGTGGCGCGGGTCGTAGTTGAAGGTGCCTTTATAGAACGTGGTGCTGCGCTCGTCCTGGGGCGAAAGCAATTGATAGATCGTGGGCACCGAGCCGTTGTGCAGGAACGGCGGGGTTGCCCAGACGCCGGCCAGCGGGCGTGCCTTGTAGGCGCGCAGTTCGCGCACACCGATAGGCAGGCCGAAGCCGTCCAGGCCCGGGCGTTCGGCCGGAGTCACACCGGCAGCGCGGTAGGCGTGCTCTTCGACGAAGGCGGTGACGTAGGCCAGGCCCTGGGCCACGGACATCTTTTTCAAGTCCATCGGTTCGGTCGGGGTCGGGTGCAACTGGACATCGAGCTTGGCCAGTTCCGCCGGGTCCCATTGCAGGGCGCTCAGGTCATAACGGTGGTCGGCGATGTTGCTTGCGGCGGTTGGGTCGGTGCCGATGTATTCGACCGGGAGCATTTTCAGTTGCTGCACCGGGCGTCCCGTTTCCTGGCTGACGGCGGGCACATGGCAACCGGCGCAGTTCTCGGCGAACAGGGCGCGGCCCTGGGCGGCGAGGGGTTTGTCGATGGCACCGAACAGGTCTTCCGGCCAGGTTGGTGGCTTGAGGTGTTGCAGGGTTTCTTCAATCAGGTTCAGGTCACGCACGCGCACGCTGGAAGGGTAGCGGGCGTCCCCCTGCAGCGGCTGGCCGGCGTTGTCGAAGAAATTCAGGGTGGCGCCGACGCCGAGGGCTTCGCCGATATTGCGCGCCATGGGTTGCTGGGCTGAGCCGTTCCATTGCACCCAATCGAAGGTCCAGATATCCCACAGATGCGGGTAGTCCACGGGGGCGTTGGCGATGCGGTAATTGTCCGGTGAAATCGCATCGCCGAAACTGGCATTGGCAATACGGCCAAATGCATCGGTGCGGCCGGGGCCTTCTTCGGTGGGGTAGAGGCCACGGTGGGTGTCGTTCCAGGCGACTTTGAGGAACTGGTCCAGGGACTGCTTGAAGTCCGCGCGCAGTTTTTTCTTGTTGTTGTCGTCGTAATCGAAACCGAGCACTTCCCGGGCAAAGCGCTCGAACTTCCAGGGGTTGTAATACGTGGCGGCAAGGCTGGCCACCAGGGCCTGGCCGAAACTGCCGCCACGCAAGGTGGGCACGCTGGAAGGCAGCACATGTTGAGCCGAGCCACCGTCTACGCGCAGGGCCTGGCCTTTGAAGTGCAGTTCGCCGGTGTGGCAGGCGGCGCAGGTGATATCCAGATACTCCACTTTGCTGTCGGCGTTCTGATGCCGGGCGAACCCCACGGGCAGGTTGCCAGGGTTTTGCGCGGTGGGCACCTGCTTGGGATCGACCAGGAAACCAAAGCGTGCCAGGTATTCGGGCGTGGCAAAGCGCTGCTCCGAGAAGGGCAGTTCCAGGGCTGTGAACCAGTTGTAATGCAGGCCCTTTACCTGGGTGCCCTGGGGCGTGAAGTAGTAGGTCTGACGGTCGGCGGCACTCCATTGATCCTGGTAATGCACCTGCTGCACGGGCACGTAGTCCGGCAGCCTGGGGTTGACGGTGTAATAGAGCACCACGGCCAGGAGCAGGCCCAATGCCAGGAGTATCAGGAGTAAAACACGGGAAAAAATGCGCAAGATAACTATCCTTGTCGAGGGTTAGCGCTCTTATGCCATCACCCCACGGGGGCGGCAAGTGGCCATGAGCGCGGTTACAGGTAGTCCCGCGATCCTTCGCGGACCCCCATGATGAATGAAAATGCTTTTAAACACGTGAACTTATCAGAAGTTTCCCGCTCAGATGCCGGTAGCCATTGGTCGTGGCCGCCTGATAAGCTCGCGACTTTAATTCGATTGCCCTTTTGGCGCATGAACAAGGAAATAGCATGAAACAGCATCGGTTGGCGGCGGCGGTGGCCCTGGTTAGCCTGGTACTTGCGGGTTGTGATTCGCAAACCAGCGTAGAGCTGAAAACCCCGGCGCAGAAGGCTTCCTACGGCATCGGCCTGAACATGGGCAAAAGCCTTGCTCAAGAAGGCATGGATGACCTGGACTCCAAAGCGGTAGCCCAAGGTATCGAAGATGCCGTCGGCAAGAAAGAACAGAAGCTGAAAGATGACGAGCTGGTCGAAGCGTTTGCCGCACTGCAAAAACGTGCTGAAGAACGTATGACCAAAATGAGTGAAGAGTCGGCAGTTGCCGGCAAGAAATTCCTCGAAGAAAACGGCAAGAAAGAAGGTGTGGTCACGACCGCTTCCGGTCTGCAGTACAAGATCCTGAAGAAGGCCGACGGCGCTCAGCCTAAGCCGACCGACGTAGTGACTGTTCACTACACCGGCAAGCTCACCAATGGCACCACCTTCGACAGCTCCGTAGATCGCGGCAGCCCGATTGACCTACCGGTCAGCGGCGTGATCCCGGGTTGGGTCGAAGGCCTGCAACTGATGCACGTGGGTGAGAAGGTCGAGTTGTACATCCCTTCGGACCTGGCCTACGGCGCACAAAGCCCGAGCCCGGCGATTCCGGCCAACTCCGTGCTGGTATTCGACCTGGAACTGCTGGGTATCAAGGACCCGGCCAAGGCTGACGCCCCTGAAGCACCTGCTGCACCAGCTGCCAAGAAGTAATCGGCGCCTGAACACACAACGCCCCGTTTTGACGGGGCGTTGTTGTTTCTGCATATTGGCGAAACGCCAACCCCTCGTTCGTGCAGTGAATCTGATCGAACGTCCGTTGTGCCGCGCAGTCTGAACTAAGACTCAAGCATGGGTAGCCGCACATCAACGTCAAGTCAATGAAATCTTGGGTTTTTTTAATGTGCGCAAAAAACGCCCGATCTAACTGAAAGCCTTGTAAACAGAGGGTTTCAGCCATGAAAAAAGGCTCTGTTCACAAGGTTATCCACAATTTGTGTGGATAACCTTTTCTGTCGTCTGGAACTGGAGTGACGAATGAAACCACCCTTCAATTTCACCCGTTTCCTGCCCATGGCTGCACGCCTGCTCGGCCGCGGCCGCTTGCCCACCTTGCTGTTTGCCGTTGCGGCCAAGGGGTCGAGCCAGGGCAGTCGCCTGGGCAAGCTCAAGGATGATCTAAAGCTGCTACAGGCCCTGTGCCTGGCTTACTGGCGTGGCGAATACCGCGCCATCAGCCCAAAGGCACTCATCTCGGTGGTGGCGGGGCTGATGTACTTCCTGAGCCCGATTGACGCGATCCCGGATTTTATCCCCGTATTCGGTATGCTGGATGACATCGCCGTGCTGGCATGGCTCATGAAGACCCTGGACGGCGAACTGAGCGCCTTTCGCGCCTGGCGTGACGCCCAGCGCCCCGAAAAGCTGGCGGTGGTTGAGCGCTTGCCGGCGACGCCTGCGCTGCTGGCCGAGGAAAACCCGCAAAAAAACTGACGGTGCTTATATCCCCCTGCGACCTTTGTGGCTGTTAGGATTACACTTCTAAGGAAAGAACTTACTTAGTAAGTGTTGTTATCCTACGGGGCAGTCATGGATATTCAGATCATTTCACGCGATGGCGAACCCGAATACGCGGTGTTGCCATGGGACCAGTACCAGGCGCTGCTTAAAGCTGCCGGCCAGCAACAACCCGTACCGACTCCATCTTCTGCCACCCAGGCCACGCCTGATCAGGCTTTGCGTCCTCTCGCCGACCTGCGCGGCTTGCGTGAAGGCAAGGGCCTGGCCATCGAAGCCCTGGCCCGCACCGTGGGGATCAGCCCCTCGTATCTTGGATTGATTGAAAGTGGTGAGCGCCAGCCGGATGCCGCTATCCGCCGCAGCCTGGCCTGGGAATTGGGCGTTGCAGGTTGGAGGGATGAATCTTGAGCCTACGTATCAGTCGTCAACACTGGGATGGATTACTCAACGAGTTGGACCAGGCGCGCCGCCAGCGCCATTTACTGACCTACCGCGCGCTGCTGGAGCGCCTGCAGTTTCCAACCCCTGCCATGCAAACCCTGGCTGCCGCTCTCGAACACCTGGCGGCGCTGGATGCCAAGGCCGAGCAGCCGTTGCGCAGTTCCCTGGTGATCAGCCAGGGCGCCAGCCGCCTGCCACGTACCGGTTTCTTTGAGTGTGTAGAGCGCCTGGGGCGCTTCAGTGGGCCATCCGATGGCGTGGCTGCTGCCTCCTGGCATGCCTCGGAAGTGGTGCGGGTATTCGAATACGAGTACCCGGAATCCGCCGAGGCTTAAAGCGCCTGGGGCAGCGTCTCCACGCTGTCGATGACATGGATGCTGTAACCGGCCACATTCTTGGCATGGTGCTTGGCCTGGGAGGCCAGCTCCGCCAACTGGCTGGCATCTAGTTGTCCACAGGCCTGTGGATAGAGATGCACCACGCCAATGGACAGCGACAGCAGCGCGAACTCCTGACGTATACCCTGGCGGTTCAACGCCACGAAACAGCCGGCCTCCAAGTGTTCGGCGCGATAGAAGCGTCGGCATTGGGTGTGGAAATCATCCAGCAACTGGTTGAGCCGCTTGCGCCAATCCTGCGGGCCGAGCACCAGCAAAAAATCATCACCGCCAATATGCCCGACGAAGTCTCGGCTGGGGTCGATCCGGTCGTTCAGGCATTGCGCCAGGCATAGCAGTACCTCATCGCCACGTCCGTAGCCGTAGATATCATTGAACGGCTTGAAACTGTCGATATCCACGTAGCAAATCACCGACTCACGTTGTTGCTGCAGCAACCGCGTCAGGCACTGCTGGATGGGCACGTTGCCCGGTAGCAGGGTCAGCGGATTGGCGTAGCGTGCCTGCTGGATTTTCAGCTCGGTGATCAGCTTGAGCACATCGATCACCCGGCCCAGGCCCAAGTAATCCCCGTTGAGGGTGATGATGAAATCTTCTTCGATGCGTTGCCGCGCGCGGCTGGTCAACAGGCGGCTGACTTGCTGAAGCGACTGGCTCAACTCCACAGCCAGAAAGTCATCGCTCATCAAGCGGCTGATGGGCTTGCGCGCGAACAGATCGGTGGCGAAAGGCTTGAGCAGCGCATCGGACAACGAGTGTCGATGCACAATGCCGACCGGGTGGCCACGTCGATCCAGCACGGCCAGCGAGTTCAGGTTGGCCTGGCGGCGAAACGACTCCAGTACCTGGGCGGTGGCGGTGTCTTGGTCCACCGCTGGTTGTTCGTTGAGCAGGGCGCTGAGGTCGCTGCCTTCTTCGCTGAGGGCGGTGCTGGCACTGTCTTGCTTGGGCAGCATCAAGTGCGCTTCTTGCGGCGGATGTTCCTGGGGCCGGCAGAGCAGATAGCCCTGGACCAGGTCGACGCCCATCTCCGTCAATACCGCGAGTTCTCCAGGCAGTTCGATGCCCTCGGCAATGACCTGGGCATGGGACGCCCTGGCGATTTGCAGGATAGAGCCGACGAATTCGCGCTTGAGTGCGTCCTGGTGAATACCGTCGATAAAGTGTCGGTCGATCTTCACGTAATCCGGGCGCAGTTCCGACCACAGGCGCAGGCTGGAATACCCGGCGCCCAAGTCATCCAGGGCAATGGCGAAGCCCATGTCGCGGTAATGGTGCAGGGCGGTTTGCAGGAGTGCGAAATCGTCGGTGGGTGTCTGTTCGGTCAGCTCGATGACCACCTGGCTGGGTGGAATGCCGAAATCGCGCAGCAGTTGCAGGGTACGGCCTGGCTGGTGCGCAGTCTCCATCAGGGATTCCGGCGAGATATTCAGGAACAGCTTGCCCGGCAGCTTCTGCTCGCTGAAGCGTCGACACGCACTTTCGCGGCAGGCCATTTCCAGCTCACTGAGTCGCCCCGTTTGGCTGGCCACCGAGAACAGGGCGACGGGGGAGTGCAGCGGGCTGTTGGAGGGGCCGCGGCTGAGGGCTTCATAGCCGAGGATACGCCGTTCGGACAGGCAGATGATCGGTTGGAACAGGCTGTGCAAACTGCCATGAGCGAGAATAGAGCCCAATGCATTCAGCTGTTCGGTCATGGTCATGGCGATCTCGATCGAAAAAAAAGGACCGCAGGCATGGAGCCTGCGGTCCTTCATTTCACGACAGAATGATGTCTATATGATGACACTCCGTAGAGTGTTCAACATTAAATCGCCATCATTTACTGTTTGGCCACCTGTTTGCTGAGCTTGAGGTAGTCCAGCAGGACCCGGCCGGTCTCGGCCAGGTAAGCGTCGTCTTCCGGCTTGGTTTTTTCCGCCTCGGCCGGCAGCGCATCTTCATCTTCTTTCTTCAGTTCCTTGAGCGGGTCTTCGCCCTTGGCCTTGCGGCGGATGTTTTCCAGCACAAGTTGCTGATTTTCGATGTCGGTGTGCTGCGCACGGCGGTCCGCTTCATTGAGGCTGACGGTTTTTTCTTCCATCAGCTTCTTGGCCAGGGCCAGTTTGTCGCGGATGAACACGAACTCGGCATCCTTGGCGGAGCGAGCGTCATGGTCGGCCTTCAACTGCGCCAGGTACGGTTTGAACGGGTCCGACGCCGGTTTGATGGCCGGGCGGATGGTGTCCCACGGCATGGCTTCGGGCAGGGCGCTCTCGCCGATTTCCTTGGTGTCGATGATCGACGGGAAGTCGATATCCGGCAGCACGCCCTGATGCTGGGTGCTCTGCCCGGAAACCCGGTAGAACTTGGCCAGCGTCAGCTTGAGCTCGCCATGGTTCAGCGGTTGAATGGTCTGCACGGTGCCCTTGCCGAAGGTCTGGCCGCCGATGATCAGCGCACGGTGATAGTCCTGCATGGCACCGGCGAAAATCTCCGAAGCCGAGGCCGAAAGACGGTTGACCAGCAACGCCATCGGCCCTTTGTAGAAGGCCCCCGGGTTCTCGTCTTCCAGCACATCGACACGGCCATCGGCGTTGCGTACCAACACGGTCGGGCCTTTGTCGATGAACAGACTGGTCAGCTCGGTCGCTTCCTGCAGAGAGCCGCCGCCGTTGTTGCGCAGGTCGATGACCACGCCGTCGACTTTCTCTTTCTGCAGTTCTGTGAGGATTTTCTTAACGTCGCGGGTGGTGCTCTTGTAGTCCGGGTCGCCGGCTCGGAAGGCTTTGAAGTCGAGGTAGAAGGCCGGGATTTCAATCACACCCAGCTTGTAATCCTTGCCATCCTGCTTGAGCTTGAGGATTTTCTTCTGCACCGCCTGGTCTTCGAGCTTCACCGCCTCGCGGGTGATCGACACGATCTTGCTGGTCTGGTCGTTCGGTGCATTGGTGTGCGGAATCACTTCCAGACGCACCACGCTGCCTTTCGGCCCACGGATCAGCTTCACCACTTCGTCCAGGCGCCAGCCGACCACATCGACCATCTCTTTGTCGGCCTGGGCCACGCCGATGATCTTGTCGGCCGGAGCGACTTGCTTGGTCTTGTCTGCCGGGCCCGCCGGCACCAGACGCACGATCTTGACCTGGTCATTGTCGCTTTGCAGGACGGCACCGATGCCTTCCAGCGACAGACTCATGTTGATATCAAAGTTTTCTGCGTTATCCGGTGACAGATAATTGGTGTGCGGGTCGTAGGACATCGCAAAGGTGTTGATGTAGGCCTGGAAGATATCTTCGGCGCGGGTCTGATCCAGACGTGCCAGCTGATTCTTGTAGCGCTTGGTCAACAGTTCTTGAATGGCCTTGGGCTCTTTGCCGGCGATCTTCAAGCGCAGCACTTCGTCCTTGACGCGTTTGCGCCACAGGTCGTCGAGGGCGGCGGTGCTGGTCAGCCAGGGCGCGTCCTTGCGATCCACCAGAAGGGTTTCCTTCTGGGTGAAGTCGAGCTTGTCGACGCCTTTGTTCAACTCTGCCAAGGCGAAGTCCAGACGCGCTTTGACGCGGTCCAGGTAGCGCTTGTAGATGGTAAAGCCGGGCTGCAGGTCGCCGCTCTTGAGGAAGTCGTCGAACTGCGTCTTCCACTTGTCGAACTCAGCGATATCGCTGGCCAGGAAGTAGCTGCGCGAGGGGTCCAGCAGCTTGAGGTAGCTGTCGTAGATGATCACCGAGCGAGCATCGTCCAAGGGCGGCTTGCTGTAGTGATGGCGCTTGAGCAACTCGACGACGTTAAGGCTGGCAATCACCTCATCGCGATCAGGCTGAAGGTTGTCCCAGCTGTTGGCTGCGAACGTATTGGTCGACATCGACGCGAAGCCGAGACCAATGAAAAAAGCGAGGGCGGTGCTGGGGAACAAATGCTTCATGCTGATTCGACGCGGGGGCAATTGATAACGCATATTAGGCCGTCTTTGAGGGAGCCGGTTCCATATGGTCCGGTCGCATAATGCAAAAAGCCCGGCGCTACTGCTACGGGCTCAGTCCGGAGTCACTATGGAGGCACTCTGAAAGCATTGCAAGGCGTTGGAGATCATACGGATTGGTTAGAGGATTCCAGTCCTACCTGTAACGTAGGTCAAGTTCGCCTCTGTGAGTCTGAATCGCGACAGTTTTGAGCCTTTATCTCGGGTTTGACTAAAACCGGGTTGGATTTGGAGTGCGACCCGCCATGTGGGAGGGGGCTTGCTCCCGATGGCGGTGTCTCAGTGAAGAATGTTACATCTGATGCCCGCCAT
>NZ_JBNPJV010000078.1:0-14400 GCF_050312585.1 Pseudomonas sp. R19M | reverse complement strand
GTAACAGTCAACGAATGTGTTAACTGAAACACCGCCATCGGGAGCAAGCCCCCTCCCACATTATTCACTGTAGCCATATATGGACTGTGGCCACTCCAATGGAGTGACTTGTCAGATCCGCACGTTGCCGCGCGGCCCGGCAATTGCCCAGATGATCAGGCCCAATACCGGCAGCAACAGGATCAACAAGATCCACAACACTTTGGCGCCCGTGCTCGCGCCGCTTTTGAACACGTTGATGATCGCCCAGATATCCAGCGCCAGAATGATCAGGCCGATCAGGCCATTAAAAGTGGAACCCATGGTGTCGCTCCTAAGTGAGGGCATGCACTTGTAGGATAGTCAGCCCTGGCAGGGGTTCCGTTTTATTTCAGACGTGTACGGCAACGCGCAGGGCTTCCAGGGACGGCTCGGCCTTGATCCCCACTTGCGCGCACAGTTCCAGCACCCGTGGCAGGTCGTTGCCGTACACCAGCACCGCCTGGATTTCGTCATCGAGCAATTGGCTGAAATTCATCAGCACGTAACCGCCCTCTTCCTGGCTGAGGGCACTCATCTGGATCTGAATGCGGTTCAGCGCGGTGAGATCGTCGGTCTTGGCCAGTTGCTTGGGTTTGAGGTTGAACGGCACGCCCGGACCGAACGAGGCAACGATCTGCGCAAACAGGTCGCCGTAGGTGTCGGCCTGGAACAGTGCAGTCTCCGGCAGGCTGCCGACCACCACCCACTCACCCAACGGGATAGGAAACGTATCGTCGTAGTTGATATCCGGGTTGGCGGCCAGAAAAGCCACAGGGTCGGCGTAGGCCTGGGCCGCCTCGTTGGCGATGCGCGCCACTTCGTCCTCGCCCATGACGCCGGCGCTGATTTTGCTGATGAGTTCGACGAGGGCGGTTTTCATGGGCGGATCCTGTGGCGGGCGGGTTTTCGAGGGCGCGTAGCCTACACCAGTTTCTGCAACTGCGCCGCCGTATCCACCGCCCCCATGGTCTGCGCCGCCGCCAGCGCGGTCGCGCCCTGGGCATCGACCGCCTTGGGGTCAGCGCCCTGGCCGAGCAGGTAATCGACCATTTCAACGCGATTGAACATCGCCGCCATCATCAACGCCGTGCGGCCGTCCGAGGACGCGGCATCCACTGGCGTGCCGCCTTCGATCAGCGCCTTGACCACCGGCAGGTTGCCCTTGAACGCTGCGCCGGCGATCGGCAGTTGGTTCTTGTCATTGGCGATCTGCGGGTCAGCCTTGAATTCCAGCAGCACCTTAACCGCCTCGGCATGACCATGGTAGGCCGCGAGCATCAGCAACGTGTCGCCGTTATGGTTGCGAAAGTTGGCCGGCAAGCCTTTCGCCAGCAACGCCGCGAGCATGGCGGCATCGCCTTTGCGGGCCACATCGAAGACCTGTTCGGCAAATTCGGCGGCTTCGTCTTCGGTCATTTGTTTGGCGTGGTCTGACATGCGAGGGCTCCATAAGGGGTGCTGTATAGGGTGCCAGTGTGGCGGCTGAGTTCCTCACGGTCATGGCTTTTTTGTCAAAAGCCCTCATAGGCAGAATCAATAGCGGAACTGGCCACCCTGAATCTGCGCCAGCAATTGCCCGGTCATCGGCACGTAGCAGTCCGAACCCGGCAGCCACGCGTAGACAGGATCATTGCCCGACTTGCCAGGGTCGAAGGCCTCTTCCTTGAGCTTGACCTTCTGGTATTTGAAAGTGCCGGTGGTTTCCATCTGCACCTTGATCCGCAGGAACAACGGTACTGCATAGTGTGGCAACTGGCCGTGGGCGAATTGCAGCAACTCACGCATATCCAATGACGCCAAGGACTCGCTGGGCGTGATCGCGACCATGCCCGCACGGCCATTGGTGTTTTCGATCTCGACGCCGTAGGCCACCACTTCGGCGATCTGCGGGTGCTGCAGCAGCACGTTCTCCACTTCGGTGGTCGACACATTTTCGCCCTTCCAGCGATAGGTATCGCCGAGGCGGTCGACGAATTGCGCATGGCCGAAGCCGATACTGCGCAACAAGTCACCCGTGTTGAAATAGCGGTCACCCTTCTCGAACACGTCGGTGAGCACCACCTTGCGGTTCTTCTCCGGGTCGGTGTAGCCGTCGAAGGGCGACTTTTCATCGATCCTGGCCAGCAGCAACCCCTGCCCGCCCGTTTGCACCTTGCGCATCAAGCCGTCGTGGCCACGCAGCGGCTCGCCCGAGTCGTGGGCGTAGTCCACCAGCGCCCAGTGCTGCAGGCAAAAACCGATGGTATTGTCGAAATTCAAGACATTGGTGAAGCCGATGTTGCCATCACTGGCGGCATAGAGTTCACAGACGTGCTCAACCCCGTAGCGTTGCTTGAACTGCGCCCACACCCCCGGACGCAAACCGTTGCCAACCATCTTGGTCACCCGATTGTCGCGGTCTTGCGCGCTGGGCGGCTGGTCGAGCAGGTAACGGCACAGCTCACCGACATAGCCCAGGGTGGTCGCGTTGAATTTGCGCGCATCGTCCCAGAACTGGCTGGCGCTGAATTTGCGGCGAATGGCGAACCCCGACGCCCCGACGATCGCCGAACCCCAGCACACACACAAGCCGGTGCCGTGATACAGCGGCAAGGTGCAATACAGGACGTCGTCCGTGCCCATGTCCAGGGCAATGCTGCCGAAGCTGACGGCGGTTTTGGTCCAGCGCCCGTGTTTCATGATCCCGGCCTTGGGTAAACCGGTGGTCCCGGAGGTGTAGATATAGAAGCAGGGATCGTTGCAGAAGATGTGCCCGGTGCTGTCGGGGTTGTCCACCGAACAGCCGACGCTGGCGGCCATCAGGTCGACATAGCCATCCGGTACCGAGCTCGTGGCTTGATCCGCGACAAACCAGGTCCTGGCCGCTTCGATCGCTACCTGATCACGCACCGCCGTGTGAGCGGCCACCAACTCTGCGCCCACGACGATCGCCACCGGGCTTACCAGGTTCAGGCTGTGCACCAGCGTCGCCTGGGTTTGGGACGTATTGAGCATGGCGCAAACCCCGCCCAGCTTGGCCACGGCTAGCACGGTCAGGAGCAATTCGGGACGGTTTTCGATAAACACGGCAACCACATCCCCCTTGGCGACGCCCTGGGCGCGCAGGTGGTGCGCAATACGGTTGGCGCGCTGGTTGGTTTCGCTGTAACTGAGCACACTGTCGCCGTACAACAGTGCGGCGCCGTGTGGATTGCGCAGCACCGCCTGTTCGAAATGCCAACCGAGCCCGCAAGGCTGTCGGGGGTCAGTGACATTCGCCGCACGCATGCCCCGCACCACCCGTGGCAGGGCTCGAACGATGGCAGGCACCTTACGCAGCATCATGCCCCAGGTGATCATGTCGTCTTGCTGATGGCTCATGGCGGACGTCCTTTTTCTTATTCTTGGTCTGACCCACAACAACGCTGCTCCTGTAGGCAGGAGCCCAAACGTCTTGCAGGAAAATACGCCAGCGATTCTGTGGGTGTACACGCAGGATTTGAAAAGTTTTGTATCCCGGCCAGGCAAGACACAAAAACGGAATTTTGCGGCGAGCCAGCAGTCATTAACCGTAAGCGCAGTACGAAATGTTCGGCCTCGATAACGCAAAATGCAGGATGCACGATGGCCATTCATGCAAATTGCACGAAACCGAAAATTTAGAAATTTTATAACTTATTGATTTATAAAGACTTTTTAAGCATCTCAATACTGGCACAATCACTGCACCTATCACTCCATGCTTGCCCACTTGAGCCAACGGAGCTGATAGACATGAGCCTGATCCAAGACAAATTCGCCTCTGTATTCTCCCAATACGAAGTCACCACTCAGCCGCGTCCCGATGGCGGTATCCTGTTGACCCTGCGCAACAGCGAAGGTAAACAGGTCAAGCGTTCGATTTCCTATCAGCAACTGCACACCGCCGATCAACTGACCTGGGTGATCAGCGCTATTCGCCGTGACCTGGCCGAACAAGCCAGTGAGCTACCGCAGATTTCGATGCTGCAAAGCCAGAACCGCTTTGCCCTGCCGACTTACCATTCGGCATAAACCCCACGTATAAAAAAGGGCCGCGACGCCATCCAGCGTCGCGGCCCTTTTTGCTGTGCGTCAGCATAAGCCCTGGCGGGCGGCTTCGTTCATCGCCTGTACCCGGTTGGTCACGTCCAACTTGCCATAGATGTTGCGCAGGTGGAATTTCACCGTCGCTTCGGAAGTGGCGCGGATCTGGCTGATCTCCCACACCGTCTTGCCCTCCGAGGCCCAGCGCAGGATCTCCAGTTCCGCTGGGGTCAAAGGTTTGCCGGACAAACTCATGCGCTTTCTGATCGCCGTCGGCAGGCTGACCAGCGGGTGACCTGACTTGACGGGGCCACTCATTGCTCTCTCCTTTGGTTTACAGAATCCCTGTCACCCTTCGGATTCCTCCTATTGACAGGCGACATAAACATCGAATCTGGAGAGAGTTACATAACGAATGGAATGAAAGCGCAGAACACAAAATAAACAGTCAAACCTTACAAGCAATTAAGCTTGTTCCCACAGCAATTTCAAACTTACCGGGGTTGAACATTCAAATACTGGTGGTTAGTCATCCAACCCTGGAGAAAGACGTGCAAGGGTGTCACCGGTAAAATCAGGCACTTGCCCTTCAACCGTGTTGAACAAGCGCAGCGTCACACAGTGCGGGTTGTCCCCCATGTCGAACCAATGGGGCAGGCCGGCGGGGATCACCAGCAGGTCATTTTTTTCACAGCGCACGCCGTACACGTAGTCGCCAACGTGCAGGCTGAACAGGCCTTGGCCCGCGATGAAGAAACGCGCTTCATCTTCGCTGTAACGGCGCTCGTCAAGGAACTGGGCGCGCAACTCATCCTTCTGTGGGTGGTCACGGGTCACGCTGGCCACCTCTGCGGCCGCATAGCCCAGGGTGTCGATCTGGGGCTGATAGGCCGCGATCATGGCCGTGTCGCTGGCGCCCTTTTCAATGACGCCAGGCTGCCAGCGCTCAAACCGCACGCCGTGTTCAGCCAGGGTCGAGCGGATATCGTCAAAGTGGGTCAACACCTTGTTCGGGGTATCGGGTGTGGCGACGGGGTAGACGGCTACATAACTCATTGCACGGTTCCTTGGTTCGGCTCTTGCAATCGAAGGCCCATGATAACGGCAGCGGCCAGGGCTGCGACGCTGGCAATACTAAAGGTGAAGGTCGGCCCCAACAGGTTCCAGCTGTAACCGGAGTACAGGGCGCCGACCGCCCCGCCCGTGCCGGCCAAGGCTGCGTACAATGCCTGGCCCTGGCCTTGCTGGCGGTCGCCGAAGCTGCGTTGCACAAAGGCAATCGCCGCGGCATGAAAACTGCCGAACGTGGCGGCGTGCATCACTTGCGCCAGCAACAGCACCCAGAAAAACTCAGCCAGTGTCCCCAGCAGCAACCAGCGCAGCGCTGCCAACAGGAAACTGGCCAGCAGCACCCGGCGTACCGAAAAGCGCGCGAGGATGCGGCTCATGGCCAGGAACATCAGTACTTCGGCGACCACCCCCATCGCCCACAGCAGGCCGATCACACCTCGGCTGTAGCCCAAGTGTTCAAGGTGCAGCGTGAGGAACGTGTAATACGGCCCGTGGCTCATTTGCATCAAGGCCACGCAGAGATAAAACGCCAGCACCTCAGGACTGCGCAATTGCCTGAGAAACCCGTCACCGGCCAGGCGGTTGCCCTGGGCGGCTGGCTGCGCGTTGGGCACCCACAGGCTGGCGCCGATGATGCCGGCCATGATCACCACGACCACCACCGGGTAAATATCCAGGCTCAGCCAGTCGAACAGGCGCCCCATGATGACCACGGTCAGGATGAAACCGATGGAGCCCCACAGGCGGATCTGACTGTAACGCGAGGTCTGTTTTTGCAGGTGGGCCAGGGTGATCACTTCAAACTGCGGCAGTACCGCGTGCCAGAAGAACGCATGCAGCGCCATCACCATGGCCAGCCAGGCGTAGGTCTTGCTGACGAATATCAGTGAAAAGCTCGCCAGGGTGCACACCGCGCCAAACCGCACGATGGCCAGCCGCCGGCCACTGTAGTCGCCGAGCCAGCCCCACAGGTTCGGCGCCACGCAGCGCATCAACATGGGGATGGCCACCAATTCGCCGATCCGTGCGCTGGGGAAACCCAGGTGATCGAAGTACAACGCCAGGAATGGCGCCGTCGCCCCAAGCAGGGCGAAATAGAACAGGTAGAAGCTGGAGAGGCGCCAGTATGGGAGGACGGGACTCATGCGTAGGGCTGCTTCGCGGCCCAGCTCGAGCAAGCTCGCTCGCCACAGGAAGCTCGCTCAACAGCACTGGACGTCACAGCTGGCCCAGCACCGGGGTACTCACCTGTACATCGGCGTTCTGCCCACGATTGCGCAGCAGGTGGTCCATCAGCACGATGGCCATCATCGCCTCGGCGATCGGTGTGGCGCGGATGCCCACGCACGGGTCATGACGGCCCTTGGTGATCACGTCCACCGGGTTGCCGTGCACGTCGATCGAACGGCCAGGCGTGGTGATGCTCGATGTGGCCTTGAGCGCCAGGTGCGCAACAATCGGCTGGCCGGAAGAAATACCGCCGAGGATGCCGCCTGCGTTGTTGCTCAGGAAACCTTGTGGCGTCAGTTCATCACGATGCTCGGTGCCGCGCTGGGACACGCAGGCGAAACCGGCGCCGATTTCCACGCCCTTCACCGCGTTGATGCTCATCAGGGCGTGGGCCAGCTCGGCGTCCAGGCGGTCGAAGATCGGCTCGCCCAGGCCCGGCTTGACGCCCTCGGCGACCACGGTGATCCGGGCGCCGACGGAGTCCTGATCGCGGCGCAACTGGTCCATGTAGGCTTCCAGTTCCGGCACCTTGTCCGGGTCGGGGCTGAAGAAGGCGTTGTCTTCAACGCTGTCCCAGGTCTTGAACGGGATTTCGATCGGGCCCAGTTGGCTCATGTAGCCACGGATGACGATGCCCTGGGTGGCCAGGTATTTCTTGGCGATGGCACCGGCCGCCACGCGCATTGCGGTTTCGCGGGCCGAGCTGCGGCCACCGCCGCGGTAGTCGCGTTCGCCGTATTTGTGATGGTAGGTGTAGTCGGCGTGGGCCGGGCGGAACAGATCCTTGATCGCCGAGTAGTCCTTGGACTTCTGGTCGGTGTTGCGGATCAACAGGCCGATGGCGCAACCGGTGGTGCGGCCTTCGAAGACGCCGGAAAGGATTTCGACTTCGTCGGGCTCTTGACGCTGGGTGGTGTGACGGCTGGTGCCGGGCTTGCGGCGGTCCAGGTCGCGCTGCAAGTCCTCCAGGGACAGCTCGAGGCCAGGCGGGCAGCCGTCGACAATGGCGACCAACGCCGGACCATGGCTTTCGCCCGCGGTGGTGACAGTGAACAGCTTGCCGAAGGTATTGCCGGACATGCAGGGCGCTCCGTGAAATCAGTTGAATCAAGTCAACCGTAATAACTTAAGGCGGCCAGTATACGCAGGCTATCGGACTAGTTCATCCTCGAAACCTTACCGGTAGACGTTGGTCCAACCGGCACCTTCCTGATAATGGCGCGATGATGCTACGAGTTTTGCTTTTGACCCTCACCCTGTTTTCCAGCCTTGGCTTCGCCGCCTCCCCTGTCGTGCTGCAACGGCCTATCAGCCTGGACACCGGCAGCGGCGAGTTATTCGGTTCGCTCCTGCTGCCCAAATCCGACAAGCCGGTGCCGGTGGTACTGATCATCGCCGGCTCCGGCCCCACTGACCGCAACGGCAACAGCGCCGACGGCGCACGCAACGACAGCCTCAAGCGCCTGGCCTGGGTGCTGGCCCGCAATAACCTTGCCAGCGTGCGCTACGACAAGCGCGGGGTGGCCGCCAGCCTCGCCGCAACCCCGGACGAGCGCAACCTGACCCTCGACGCCTATGTGGCCGACGCCGTGGCCTGGGGCAAGCTGCTCAAGCACGACACCCGCCTGGGCCCGCTGATCGTGCTGGGCCATAGCGAAGGTGCACTGGTAGCCGCCCTCGCCGCGCCGCAACTTGACCCGGCGGGCGTCATATCCCTCTCCGGCAGCGCCCGGCCGGTCGACCAGGTGATTCGCCAGCAACTGGCCAACCATCTACCTCCGGCCCTGTTGTTGCGCAGTAATGAGATCCTCGATCACCTCAAGGCCGGTCAAGTGGATGCCGATGTGCCTCGCCCGCTGGAAGGTATTTTCCGACCCAGCGTGCAGCCTTACCTGATCAGCCTGTTTCGCGCCGATCCTTCGGCCGCGTTCGCCAGATTGAAGATGCCGGCGCTGATCATCCAGGGTACCCACGATATTCAGGTCGGCGTCGCCGATGCCCAACTGTTGAAAAAAGCCAAGCCGGACGCGCAACTCACGGTAATCGAGGGGATGAACCACGTGATGCGCATCATCCCCAAGGATGTGAAGGAACAACTGGAGTCCTACAACGACCCGCAACTGCCCCTCGCGGCCGAGCTGGGCCAGCGCATCGTGCGCTTTATCGACGGACTTGGGCCCCGTTAAGCGACTATTTGCCTCCAGTCCTGAAGAACGCGGCCGATAAGCCCAGAGTCGACAGTAAAAAGACTGCCGACTCGCAAGGCTTGGACAGGATCGCACCGCATGACAACCACCGAAGCTACACCAGAACCTACCGCCGACACCCCGGCTGAAAAAACCGAGGCCGTCGAGGCGGCGGCGCTGCCGTGGGCGGACGTACAGGCCGAACATTTCAAGATGCTGCGCCTGGCGCCGCTGGCCACGGACCGCGCGACCGGCGCACGGCCCTTGCGCTTTGTGCAGTTCGGTTATGCCGAGCGCCACGACAAACATCGCAGCCTGTTGCGCATGGTCATCCAGTTGCCGGCGCAACGCGTGCGCCGTGAGCAGAACCACCTGGATATCTGGGTCGATCACGATACCCACCGCGTGCACTTCGGCCCGGGCAACAGCCTGGAAATCGAACCGGCCAACCGTGGCCTCGGCCGTTTCCTGGTCGCCCAGGGCGCGGCATGGGCCAAAAAGAAGTGGTCACACTACCGCGTCGACGGCGTGGACCTGGCCAACAAAGACGCCCTGAATGAAGCCACGCGCCTGCGTCGTGATCATTTCCTGCGCATCCAGGGTTTTGACGTGGCCTACGCCGACGTACAGCACCTCAAAGGCAACGTGCAGCCGGGCAAAGTCAGCGAAGTACTCGACAGCTGGAACACCGAGAAGGTGCAGTTCGTGGAGATTCTCGAGGCCGCACAGATGCTGCAACAGGCCGAGCACAACCTGGCCGAGCATGAAGTGAAGTTGCGCAAGGAAGAGGAGAAGGTCACCAAGTTCAAGCGTGAGGACAGCGGGTTGCGCTTCACCATCACTTGCCTGGTTGCGTTTACCGTGTTTCAGGCAGGCTTGCTGATCTGGATTGCCACGCACCGCTGACAGCGGGATGAAATGCAATAAACAGTGGGAGGGGGCTTTCCCCCTCCCACATTGATCGGGGTCACACTGACCGGCTTAGACCCTGGCAGCAAACACTGCCTGATGCGCCCGGCACTGTTCTGCCGTGAGCATGAATACGCCGTGGCCACCGCGCTGGAAATCCAGCCAGGCGAAGTCCACTTCCGGGTACAACGCCTCGACGTGCACCTGGCTGTTGCCGACCTCGACGATCAGCAAGCCCTTCTCGGTCAAGTGGTCCGCCGCCTCGGCCAGCATGCGCCGCACCAGGTTCAAGCCATCATCACCGCAAGCCAGGCCCAGCTCCGGCTCGTGCTGGTATTCCTCCGGCATGTCGGCAAAATCTTCAGCATCCACATACGGTGGGTTGGACACGATCAGGTCGAACCGCTGACCCGGCAGGCCGTCAAAGCCATCCCCTTGCACGGTGTAGACACGCTCATCGACGCCATGGCGCTCGATGTTCTGGTTGGCGACTTCCAATGCCTCAAAAGACAAGTCGGCCAACACCACCTCGGCCTCCTGGAATTCATAAGCACAAGCAATACCAATGCAGCCGGAGCCCGTACACAGGTCGAGAATGCGCGCCGGTGGCTGGGCCAACCAGGGTTCGAAGCGGTTTTCGATCAGTTCGCCGATCGGCGAGCGCGGGATCAACACGCGCTCGTCGACGATAAACGACAGGCCACAGAACCAAGCCTCTTTCAGCAGGTAAGCCGTGGGTAGACGCTCGTGGATGCGGCGATGCAACAAACGCTGCACATGGGAGATTTCCTCTTCTTCGAGGTTGCAGTCCAGGTAGCTGTCGGCAATTTCCCAGGGCAGGTGCAAGGCGCCGAGCACCAATTGCCGGGCTTCGTCCCAGGCATTGTCGGTGCCATGGCCGAAAAACAGATCTTCCCCATGGAAACGGCTGACAGCCCAACGGATATGGTCGCGCAAAGTGCGCAGGCGGGATGTAATCACGGGGCAGACTCCTGGAAAAAACGACTGGCGATTCTAACAGCCTTCGCCTGTCCCTTCGATGTACGAAAACACCTCACCACCCGTCGGATTTCATTCCATTTGCCATCATTGGACTCAACAAGCCACCCTCTTGACATCGCTGCACGTCAACAACGGCGTACCTTACGATGGTAGCGATTCACAGAACCGCTCAGCCAGTGGACAATGTCACAAAAGCCCCCCTCACAGGAGCCCCAGAATGTCCGTTCCAAAGACGATGTTTCAACTCAGCGGTCGTGGTTATGCAGCAGCCAACCTGAATCATGCGACCCTCGTGATCATCGACGCCCAAAAGGAATACCTCAGCGGTCCGCTTGCCCTCTCCGGCATGGATGCAGCCGTCAGTCATATCAAGCAACTGGTGTCATCAGCCCGCAACGCCGGGCGCCCGATCGTGCATGTGCGCCACCTGGGTACCGTCGGCGGCCTCTTTGACCCGCAAGGCGAGCGCGGCGAATTCATTCCGGGCCTGGAACCGCTCGGTGACGAAACCGTTATCGGCAAGCTGTTGCCCAGCGCCTTCCACGGGACCGGCCTGGAAAAACACCTGCAGGACCTTGGCTCCCTGGACTTGATCGTCTGCGGTTTCATGAGCCACTCCAGCGTCAGCACCACCGTGCGCGCCGCCAAGAACCTGGGCTTTCGCTGCACCCTGGTGGAAGACGCCTGCGCCACCCGCGACCTGCCTTACAAAGGTGGCGTCCTGAGTGCCGAGCACGTGCAACAGACCGAAATGGCCATCATGGCCGACAACTTTGCGACCTTGGCGTTGACCAAAGATCTGATCTGATCGACATCTGATGAGCGGCGTGGCGTGTTAATCGCCCCGCTCATCCGCAATGCCCTCTCATTTGGCGCATTTACCTCTCTCCCAGGAACAAGTTGTGTATCTTCCGGTCGAAGGGCCGATACCCTGGAGGAAAGGTCGGAATGAAGATATCCGATGGTTTTGATGCTCGTCGCTTGCGCCCCAAGGGCCCGAGCAACTGGCGTCTGCGCCTGGTCGCCGGCTTTGCCGCGCTGTTGGCGATAGTAGGTCTGCTGTTGGCCGGCGCTGGTGGTGCCGGTTTGTCGGGGCACTCACCCGCCCTGGGTGAGCTGAATACCAGCCCTGGCGGTTCGGCCATTTTGTTGGTCACCGGCCTGTTGGTGCTGTGGTTGGGCGTGTGGTTGTGGCGTCGCAGCCGTCGACGGATGCGCCAACCCTTGTCTCTGAACATCGCTGCACACCTGATGAAAAAGCACGACTGATGGCGCTTGGATAGCGTTTCCTGCGCCCTGGCCGCCGCGATTTAGGTAAACTGCCCGCCCTTCGCGGAGGCCGACATGCAAGACGACGATTTTTCCCTGTTCAAAAACGAGCTGCGCGGCGTCAAGCCGATCAAGCACGACCGCGCCGACACCGGCAAACCCAAGACCGACCGGGCGCAGATTGCCAAGTTGCGCCAGGCCGCGACCGTGCGCACCGATGCCACCACGGTCGACGGTCTGTCTGACCAGTTCGTGATCGATGTCGGCCCCGAAGACGAGTTGATGTGGGCCCGCGACGGCGTGCAGGAAAGCCAGATGCGCAAGCTCAAGGTCGGGCAGATCCCGTTCGAAGGCAGCCTTGACCTGCACGGCATGAACGTCGAAAAAGCCCGCGAAACCCTCTGGGCCTTCCTGGCCGAAGCGACGAAATTCGAAATCCGTTGCGTGCGCGTCACCCACGGCAAGGCGGTGCGGCTCGACGGCAAGCGTCCGATGATCAAGAGCCACGTCAACACCTGGCTGCGCCAGCACCCCCAGGTACTCGGTTTTACCTCATGCCAGGCCCGCCACGGCGGCGCCGGCGCGGTGTATGTAATGCTCAAGCGCACCATGATGGAAGGGCGCGACGAGTAACCGGAATAAGGCGAAAACCCTGAGTTGTTCGTTTTTCGTAGCGGCCGGATAACGTGAAAGGCCGCACATTTACGAAAATCGAATATTGAAGCTCAAAAATTGACCAAATAGTATTTCGCTCCAACCGAGCGCTCACCTTATGGATATCGTCCTGCACCCGCTCGGTGCCCAGGTTTGTGCGGACGATTAAACATTGAGGTTTGCCATGCGTCTTTCCAAGCTCGCTCCATCCGCAGCACTGCTGAGTCTGATCTGCCTCCCCATCCATGCCGCTGACTTGACCGCACTGACGGGCGCGCTCTCGTCTGCTCTGGGTGGAGCAAACTCCAACAACAACACCAACAACGCCAGTATCGCCTCCTGCCAGCAACAGATCCGCGACCTGCAGGCAAACCTCAACGCGGCGAATGCCAAGGGCGATACGTTGCGCGCCAGCGCGTTTCAAGCCGCGCTGACGCAGACAAACAAAACCTGCAGCAATACCGGCTATAACGCCCAGGCCCAAGTAAACACCGACCCACAGCGACAGCAAAACGTGAATAAGGCCGCCGATGCGATCAATGCCATCGGCGGCCTTTTCAAATAAGCCCTGAGTCATCTGAAAAGCCCGCGATTGCGGGCTTTTTTTCAACTGCAAACTGGCTGGTCACGAGCAGCAGGTGCGTCACGCTACCGCACCGAAAAACGGGCATCCGGACGCATGCAGAAGGGGTTTTCGGACCGACAAACCCTGCACGCGGCGCTCGTCGCATTGAAGGGCAATACAACTGCCGCCACACTTACGCTACCATGTGCCCAATGGCAGGTATGAACCAACGCTTGATTGGTAAACATTTTTGGTACAGGCAGAAACCGTACCCTTCTAGAACCCATACGGAATAAAGCTCTGTGACATTGGAACAGAATTACACCGCGATCCTCGGCCAGCTCGGCGAGGACGTTTCCCGCGAGGGCCTGCTCGACACGCCAAAGCGTGCCGCCAAGGCGATGCAGTACCTTTGCCGCGGCTATGAACAGACCCTGGAAGAAGTCACCAACGGTGCCTTGTTCAGCTCTGACAACAGCGAAATGGTGCTGGTCAAGGACATCGAGTTGTACTCGCTGTGCGAACACCACCTGTTGCCGTTTATCGGCAAGGCCCATGTTGCCTACATCCCGAGCGGCAAAGTGCTAGGCCTGTCGAAGGTCGCGCGGATTGTCGACATGTATGCGCGTCGCCTGCAGATCCAGGAAAACCTCAGCCGCCAGATAGCCGATGCCGTGTTGCAAGTCACAGGCGCCCTGGGCGTGGCGGTGGTGATCGAGGCCAAGCACATGTGCATGATGATGCGCGGTGTGGAGAAACAGAATTCATCGATGATCACTTCGGTGATGCTCGGTGAATTCCGCGAAAACGCGGCCACCCGCAGCGAATTCCTCAGCCTGATCAAATAACAGGTTGGGTAAGAAAAAACCGGCATTCATCGCCGGTTTTTTTTCGCCCGCAAAATTCAGGTAAGCTGCGGCCCCTTCTGTATCGGGCAAGAGGTTTCAGCCATGTTCGTCAAAGCACTTCGAGTGGGCCTCGGCCACGTCATCATCGCGGGCGACTTGCTTACCCGTCCGCGCAAAAAGCAGCGTTCCGCCGAACAACAGGCCACGGTCAACGCCGCCGCCAAGGACCTGACCCTGTATCAGTTCCATGCCTGCCCGTTCTGCGTGAAGACCCGTCGCACCCTGCACCGCCTGAATGTGCCGGTGGCGTTGAAGGACGCGAAGAATAACGAGCACGACCGCCAGACCCTGCTGGAACAAGGGGGCAAGATCAAAGTGCCGTGCCTGCGCATTGAAGAAAACGGCGAGACCACCTGGATGTATGACTCCAAGGTGATCATCGATTACCTGGACAAGCGTTTCGCCGCGATCTGACTGACCGATACCGATCAAATAGTGGGAGAGGGCTTGCCCTAACACCAGTCAGTTAAGGCTTAACGCTGTCACTGTGGGAGGGGGCTTGCTCCCGATAGCGGTGTGTCAGTCACGGTTTCTGAACCTG
>NZ_JBNPJV010000055.1:0-14637 GCF_050312585.1 Pseudomonas sp. R19M | reverse complement strand
TCCTGAGGCCCGTTGTGCAGGTAGACCTCAGCCCGGTAGTAACGCGTGCGCTCTTCCTCGGGCAGGTCGCTCGGTGCCGACGAGTAAGCATCCAGGCTCACTTCATAGACAAACGGATTGCCCTCCGCCATCTCGATACGCACACCGATGCAGCGCTTGGACTTGCCCAACAAGGTCTGCACTTCCAGCCCCTGATCGCGCAGCGCCGTCGCCGCTTCTTCCAGCGCAGGCGTCACATGCTTGTCCATGAAGCGTTGCACGGTGCCCTGGCTCGGTTGCAGGTCCAGTGCCGTCAAACGCTCGCTGAAACCACGACGGCCACGTTCGGCCAATTGCGCCTGCTCCTGTTCGATGGCCACATCCTGGCGCATGGCCTTGTGCAAACCGAACATGAAGAACACCAGCACCACCGAGAACGGCAGCCCCGCCAGCACCACCATAGTTTGCATGGCTTCGAAGTTACCGGCAAACAGCAAGCCGATGGTCACCAGGGTAATCACCGCCGACCAGAAGATACGCAGCCAGTGCGGCGCATCTTCGTCCACGTTGCCGCCTTTGCAGGAAAGGTTGGCCATCATCACCGCGCCGGAATCCGCCGGGGTCAGGAACAGCACAAAGCCCACAAAGATCGACACACCGATGACGACTTTCGACGCTGGGTAATGCTCAAGCAGTTGGTAGATGGCCATGGACGGCTGTTCCAGCGCCGTCTTGCCCAACTCCACCGCACCGTGGTTGAGCACCAGGTCCAGGGCCGAGTTACCGAAGATCGACAACCACGCCAGGGTGAAGCCCAGCGGAATCAGCAGCACGCCGGCCACCAGTTCACGCACGGTGCGACCACGGGAAATACGCGCGATGAACATGCCCACGAATGGCGCCCAGGAAATCCACCAGGCCCAGTAGAACAGGGTCCACAGGCCCATCCAGCGCTCGGTCTTGTCGGCGTCACCCTCATACACGTACAGGTCGAAGGTTTTCAGCACCAGACCGTTCATGTAGTCGCCGATGTTCTGCACGAAACCGTTGAGCAGGTGCAGGGTCGGGCCGAACAACAACACGAAGATCAGCAGGCCGCTGAACAGCACAATGTTGAGGTTGGACAGCCGGCGAATGCCGTTTTCCACACCCGACACCGCCGCAATGGTCGCCACCGTGCTCATCACGATGATCACGATCAACAGGTTGGTGTTGTTGTGTTCCATGCCGAACAGGTTTTCCAGGCCGGACGACACCTGCATCGCACCAATCCCCAGGTTCGTCACCAGGCCCAGCAGGGTCACGAACATGCCGAAACCGTCCACCGCGTGGCCGGCCGCACCTTTCACCCAACGCTCGCCCACCAGCGGATACAAGGCCGAACGCAAGGCCAGCGGCTGGTTATGCCGGTACGCAAAGTACGCCACGGCCAAGCCGACCAGCGCGTAGATCGCCCAGCCATGCAGGCCCCAGTGCAGGAAGGTCAGTTGCAGTGCCTGGCGCGCCGCACTGTTGCTGGCAGCGGCGCCTTCGGGCGGGTTGAAGTAGTGGTCCAACGGTTCCGAGGCGCCGAAGTACAACAGCGAGATACCGATGCCCGACGAGAACAACATGCCGGCCCAGGCGCCGTAGCTGAAGTCCGGGGTGTCGTCCTTGCTGCCCAGTTTCAACTTGCCGTAGGACGAAAACGCCAGCCCCACCACAAATACCAGGTAGGCGGCGATGACGACCATGTAGTACCAGCCGAAGCTTTTGGAAAGCCACGCCTGGGCTACGCCGAGCATGCGCCCGGCCTCCTGCGGGGCGATGATCAGAATGGCAGTCAGCAAAAGAATCAGCACGGTAGAGGTGTAGAACACCCAACCGTTGACCCGCACCTTTTCCGGTGGGGTCTTTATAAGAGAGGCAGAACTCATGGCGCAGATGCTCCGGGCAGTGCGAAAGAGAAACACAAGGCAACGGTTATCCCGGGACATCGATTTTTCGGCAGTCGACGGACGGGTGTTATAAAGACACCCCGAAAATTCTTGTACCCCGCCGAAGCAGTGGCCAAGCCCTGTCACGGCCTGTTTCAAGGGTTTTTGCAGGTGTCAGATGTCGCGGCTCGCAGGTAGGAAATATCTGTAGGCAGCGACCATTTGTCGCAGATCTTATTCTTTGTTGATTGAACGTTCAATCAAAACAAAATAGACTGGCCTTCAAGCCGACGGACGTCTGACGTCCGCCGCAGGCCTAACGAGAGGTGCTACATGCCCAAGGTCGGTATGCAACCCATACGCCGCCAGCAGTTGATCGAAGCCACGTTGACGGCCATCGATCAGGTCGGAATGGGGGATGCCAGCATTGCGTTGATCGCCCGTTTGGCCGGCGTTTCGAACGGCATCATCAGTCACTACTTTCAGGACAAGAACGGCCTGATCGCCGCGACGATGCGGTACTTGATGAATGCGCTGATCGAGAACGTCCACGAACGCAGACGTGCCCTGAAGGATGACAGCCCACGGGCGCACCTTCAGGTGATCATCGAAGGCAACTTCGACGCCAGCCAGGTCAACGGCCCGGCAATGAAAACCTGGTTGGCCTTCTGGGCAGCCAGCATGCACCACCCGTCATTGCACAGGTTGCAGCGGATCAACGATCAACGTCTGTATTCCAACCTGTGCTGCCAGTTTCGCCGAGTGCTGCCGCTGCCGCGTGCACGCAAAGCAGCCCGAGGCCTGGCGGCCCTGATCGACGGTTTGTGGTTGCGCGGCGCCCTGTCGGGAGACGCTTTCGACACGGAGCAGGCGCAACGGATCGCGTACGAATACATGGATTTCCAATTGGCCAAACAGGTGAGTTAGAGCACACATAACCGCTCAACCCCTGAACCGCTTCCGGTCAGTGCCGCCAGCACCTTGTGGCTCACTGTTTGGAGGTTAACGCCAACCACTTATGCACTTGCGAGGACTTTATGGCCCGTTTCGAACTGCAAAAACTCTACATTGACGGCGGCTACACCGACGCTGGCAGCGATGCCACTTTCGAAGCCATCAACCCGGCTAACGGTGAAGTTCTCGCCAAAGTGCAACGTGCGACGAAAGAAGACGTTGAACGCGCCGTGGTCAGCGCCGAAAAAGGCCAGAAGATCTGGGCTGCCATGACTGCCATGGAGCGCTCGCGCATCCTGCGTCGTGCCGTCGACATCCTGCGCGAGCGCAACGACGAGTTGGCCGAGCTGGAAACCCTGGACACCGGTAAAGCCTTGTCCGAAACCAAATACGTCGACATCGTCACCGGCGCCGACGTGCTGGAATACTACGCGGGCCTGGTGCCGGCCATCGAAGGCGAGCAAATCCCGCTGCGCGACACGGCGTTCGTCTACACCCGCCGCGAGCCGCTGGGCGTAGTGGCCGGTATCGGCGCGTGGAACTACCCGATCCAGATCGCCCTGTGGAAATCCGCACCGGCCCTGGCTGCGGGTAACGCGATGATCTTCAAGCCAAGCGAAGTCACTTCGCTGACCACCCTGAAACTGGCCGAGATCTACACCGAAGCCGGCGTTCCGGCGGGCGTGTTCAACGTGCTGACCGGCAGCGGCCGTGAAGTCGGCACCTGGCTGACCGAGCATCCGCGCATCGAGAAAGTCTCGTTCACCGGCGGCACCGACACCGGCAAGAAAGTCATGGCCAGCGCTTCGAGCTCTTCGCTCAAAGACGTGACCATGGAACTGGGCGGCAAGTCGCCGCTGATCATCTTCGACGACGCCGACCTCGACCGCGCCGCCGACACCGCGATGATGGCCAACTTCTACAGCTCCGGCCAGGTCTGCACCAACGGCACTCGCGTGTTCGTGCCCAAGCACCTGCAAGCGGCGTTCGAAGCCAAGATCGTCGAGCGTGTTGCGCGCATTCGCGTGGGCAACCCGCAAGACGACAACACCAACTTCGGCCCGCTGGTCAGCTTTGCGCACATGGAAAGCGTGCTGGGCTACATCGCCAAAGGCAAAGAAGAAGGCGCCCGCCTGCTGTGCGGCGGCGACCGCCTGACCGACGGCGAATTTGCCAAAGGCGCCTTCGTGGCCCCGACCGTGTTCACCGACTGCACCGACGACATGACTATCGTGCGCGAAGAAATCTTCGGCCCGGTGATGAGCATCCTCACCTACGAAACCGAAGAAGAAGTGATCCGCCGCGCCAACGACACCGACTTCGGCCTGGCTGCCGGCCTGGTCACCAAAGACCTGAACCGCGCCCACCGTGTGATTCATCAGTTGGAAGCGGGCATCTGCTGGATCAACGCCTGGGGCGAATCCGACGCGAAGATGCCGGTCGGCGGCTACAAGCAATCCGGTGTGGGTCGTGAGAACGGCATCAGCTCGCTGAACAACTTCACCCGCATCAAATCGGTACAGGTTGAGCTGGGCGACTACGTCTCGGTGTTCTGACAGCCCGAGACTTGTGTTGCCTTTGAGGCCGCCATCGGGAGCAAGCCCCCTCCCACACTGACTGTGTTCACACGTTCAGATGTGTGAATGCAGTCAAATGTGGGAGGGGGCTCGCCCCCGATGAGGCCCCCGCTGACCCAACTCCAAAAGAGGGTGCATTCATGTCCCAAGAATACGATTACATCATTGTGGGTGCCGGTTCCGCCGGCAACACCCTGGCGACCCGTCTGACCGAAGACGAAGGCGTCACCGTTCTGCTGCTGGAAGCCGGCGGCCCTGACTACCGCTTCGACTTCCGCACGCAAATGCCTGCGGCGCTGGCGTTCCCGCTGCAAGGCCGCCGCTACAACTGGGCCTACGAAACCGACCCGGAACCACACATGGACGGCCGGCGCATGGAATGTGGTCGCGGCAAGGGCCTGGGTGGCTCTTCCCTGATCAACGGCATGTGCTACATCCGTGGTAACGCGATGGACTACGACGGCTGGGCGAAACTGCCCGGCCTGGAAGACTGGACCTACCTCGACTGCCTGCCGTATTTCCGCAAAGCGGAAACCCGCGACATCGGCCCCAACGACTGGCATGGCGGCGATGGCCCGGTCAGCGTGACCACGCCCAAGCCCGGCAACAACCCGCTGTTCCACGCCATGGTTGAAGCCGGCGTGCAGGCCGGTTACCCGCGCACCGAAGACTTGAACGGCTACCAGCAAGAAGGTTTCGGCCCGATGGACCGTACCGTCACGCCCAAGGGCCGTCGCGCCAGCACCGCACGCGGTTACCTGGACACCGCCAAGAAGCGCTCGACGCTGACCATCGTCACCCACGCCCTCACCGACAAAGTGCTGTTCGAAGGCAAGCGTGCCGTCGGCGTGCGTTACTTGATCGGCGCGGCCGAAGAGCGCGTCGAAGCCCGTGCGCGCAAAGAAGTCATCGTGTGCAGCGGCGCAATCGCTTCGCCGCAACTGCTGCAACGCTCCGGTGTCGGCCCGGCCAAGCTGCTGGAAAGCCTCGATATCCCGGTAGTCCACGACCTGCCAGGCGTCGGCGAAAACCTGCAGGACCACCTGGAGCTGTACCTGCAATATGCGTGCACCCAGCCCGTGTCGCTGTACCCGTCGCTGCTCTGGTACAACCAGCCGGCCATCGGTGCCGAGTGGCTGTTCAACGGCACCGGCATCGGCGCCAGCAACCAGTTCGAAGCGGGCGGTTTCATCCGTACCCGTGAAGAATTCGAATGGCCGAACATCCAGTACCACTTCCTGCCGGTGGCGATTAACTACAACGGCAGTAACGGTGTGAAAGAGCACGGTTTCCAGGCACACATGGGCTCCATGCGTTCGCCAAGCCGGGGTCGCATCCAGTTGAAGTCGAAGAACCCACGGGACTACCCGAGCATTCTCTTCAACTACATGGCCACCGAACAGGACTGGCAGGAGTTCCGCGACGGCATCCGCCTGACCCGTGAAATCATGGCGCAACCGGCCTTGGACCCCTACCGTGGCCGCGAAATCAGCCCGGGCATCGAAGTGCAAACCGATGAGCAGCTGGACAAGTTCATCCGTGAGCATGCCGAAACCGCGTTCCACCCGTCCTGCTCGTGCAAGATGGGCACCGACGACATGGCGGTAGTGGATGGCCAGGGCCGCGTGCATGGCATGCAAGGCCTGCGTGTGGTCGATGCGTCGATCATGCCGATCATCACCACCGGCAACCTGAACGCGCCGACGATCATGATCGCCGAGAAAATCGCCGACAAGATCCGTGGCCGCCAGCCACTGCCGCGCAGCACCGCCGACTACTATGTCGCGGGCGATGCGCCGGTGCGTGGTAAGCCGCTGCGTGAAGTGGGCCAGACGGCGCAGTAACTGATAAACCGCAGCGCTCCCATCGGGAGCAAGCCCCCTCCCACACTACGGTGTTCACACGTTCAGATGTGTGAATGCAGTCAAATGTGGGAGGGGCTTGCTCCCGATGAGGCCCGCCCAGACAAGACACGCCCCCCGCCCTACACTTTCCTTGATCAGCTCCCAGCCCAGGCCTACTCTGTTCGCCTGCCCGCGCCGAGCCGCCCACAAGGAAGGCCCCATGTTCGACCACCACGCCACACTCAAAAAACATTTCAGTGCCCTGCGCACCACCGCCGAATTCTTTTCGCTGCGCTACGTGCGCGAATCCGGCCAATACTTGTCAGTGCGCAAAAACGTCGCCGAACCGCCCCACCTGAGCCACGACGAAGGCGCCATGCTGACCGTGCGTCTCAATGGCGTGGAAGCCTATGCCGCGACCAACGATATTTCCCTGGCCGGCCTGCAAGCGGCCCTCCAACGTGCCGAACAGCAAGCCCGCCTGATCAAGCCCCACGCCCTGCTCGACCTGCGCGACCAAGCCGTCTCCAGCGCCGTCGCCGACTACCTGTCCCCCGACCTTGACCAGCCCTTCCCGTCCTTGAGCGACTGCTACCAACTGCTGGGCAACGAGTCGGCCGCCGTGCCCAAGGACGAGCGCCTGGTCAGTTGGGACGTGAGCCTGGGCCTGACCCGCGTCGAGCAGATCTACCTCAACAGCGCGGGCGCCGAATTGCGCCAGGCGCAGCGCTTTGTATTCCCCGGTGTCAATGTCACCGCCTACGACGGCAACGATAGCCAGACCCGCACCTTCGGCGGCAGCAACTTCGGCCAGCAAGGCGGGTTCGAGGTGATCAGCCGCTTCGGCCTGGTCGGCGCCGCGCCGCGCATCGCCGATGAAGCCCTGCAACTGCTGGCCGCGCCAAACACGCCCAGCGGCGCGCGTGACCTGCTGTTGATGCCCGACCAGATGATCCTGCAAATCCACGAATCCATCGGCCACCCGCTGGAGCTGGACCGCATCCTGGGCGATGAACGCAATTACGCCGGCACCAGTTTCGTCAAAGCCAGCGACTTCGGCCAGCTGCAGTACGGCTCACCGCTGCTCAACGTGACCTTCGACCCCGACATTCCCGAACAACTCGCCAGCTACGGCCATGACGATGAGGGCACGCCGGCCCGCAAACAATTCCTGATCCGCGAAGGGCTGTTGCTCAAGCCGCTGGGCGGAGCGTTGTCGCAATTCCGCTCGGGCCTGGGCGGCGTGGCTAACAGTCGCGCCAGTAGTTGGAACCGTCCGCCGATCGATCGCATGGCCAACTTGAATATCGAAGCGGGCGACAAGAGCCTCGCGCAACTGGTCGGCGGCATCGAAAACGGCATTCTCATGTCGACCAACCGCTCCTGGTCCATCGACGATGCGCGCAATAAATTCCAGTTCGGCTGCGAATGGGGCCAGTTGATCGAAAACGGCGAGCTCAAGGGCGTGGTGAAAAACCCCAACTACCGAGCGATTTCCGCACAGTTCTGGCGCAACCTCAGCGCCGTCGGCGACGCCGGCACCTTCAAGGTCCTGGGCACGCCAAACTGCGGCAAAGGCGAACCCAACCAGGTGATCCGCGTGGGCCATGCCTCGCCCGCCTGTGTGTTCAGTCATATCGATGTATTTGGGGGAGATGCCTGATGAACAACTTCAAGGCACTGGTGCAATGGCTCAAGCAGGCCATCACCGACAAGGAACAATTTCACCTGGGCTATGCGGATGAAGCGTCCGAGTTCGTACGCTTCAACCACGCGCAGGTGCGCCAGGCCGGGCAGGTGCAGCAAGCCAGCCTCAACCTGAAGCTGATCAACGATGGCCGCCACGCCGACCTGGGCATCACCCTGTCCGGTGAGCCTGCGCTGGACCGCCAACGCCTGGCCGACGGCCTGCAGCAACTGCGTGAAACCTTGCCGTTGCTGCCGCGGGACCCGTACCTGTTGCTGAACCACAATGCCTGGCAGAGCCACAATGAACAGGCGCGACCACTGCCGGAACTGGCCCAGGTATTGGAAGCGATCGGCCAGGCCGCTGACGGTGTCGACCTGGTCGGTTTCTACGCCGCAGGCCCGATCAGCCGGGGTTTCGCCAGTTCGGACGGGGCCTTTGGCTGGCACCGTGCCAACAGCTTCAACTTCGATTTCAGCCTGTTCCATGCCAATGGTGAAGCGGTGAAAGCCAGCTACGCCGGGCACACATGGAACAGCGAAGAGTTCGCCGCACGGTTGCAGCAGGCACGCCGGCAATTGGAATTTCTCGGCCGCCCGCTGCACACACTGGCCCCTGGGCAATACCGTGCCTACCTCGCGCCGGCGGCGCTGGAAGAGATCATCAGCATCATCACTTGGGGCGGGTTCTCCGCCCAGGCCATCGCCAGCAAAGGCAGCTCGCTGCAAAAGCTGTATGCCGGTGAACAGGCGCTGAGCCCGTTGATCAAGCTCGATGAACAGGTCAGCGGGTCCCTCAGCCAGGCGTTTTCCACCGAAGGCTACCCCCGTGGCGATGTCACGCTGATCAACCAAGGCAAGGCAGAAGGCCAACTGATCAACTCGCGCAGCGCCGCCGAATATGGCCTGAGCACCAACGGCGCGAGCAGTGACGAATCCCCGAGCGCCTTGCAAATGGCGGCGGGCGACCTGGCCCAGGCCGATATTCTCAAGCAACTGGGCACAGGGCTGTATATCAGCAACCTGTGGTACCTGAACTACTCTGACCTGCCGGCCGCACGCCTGACCGGCATGACCCGCTTCGCCACGTTCTGGGTCGAAGACGGCGAAATCAAGGCGCCGGTCAGCACAATGCGCTTTGATGACAGCGTGTACAACCTGCTCGGTTCACAGCTGGAAGCGCTGACCGCCGAGCGGGAATTGCTGCTGTCGCCGAGCACTTACGACCGACGCAACACGGCCTCCAACTTGTTGCCGGGGGCCTTGGTCAAACGCCTGACCCTGACCCTCTGAACACAGCAGTGGGAGGGGGGGGTTGCTCCCTCCCACACTGCTTTGTGCAGATTTCAAATACTCCAGCTCGCCCCCTTCCTACCGTAAATTCTCATCTTCCGCTTGTTCCAGCGTGCTCTGTTGTCGCCTGCAAAAAACCTCGTTATAAGGGTTAGTGGCATCCCGCCACTCTCCCCCACGAGAGCACGACCTTGCCCGGGATAGGGCAAGCTGGAGCGTTGACATGGACCATGGAAGTTTTGTCATACAAAAGCTGTTCAAGCACTACAACGTTCACGTTGAACGGCTTGGAAATCATCCGCAAAAAAACACCGTGCTCATGGTCAATGGAGCACTGTCCACCACGCGGTCCTTTGCGCGAACCAGTAAATGCCTGGCCGAGCATTTCAACGTACTGCTGTTTGACTTGCCCTTTTCAGGTTACTCCCGCGAGCACAATACCGACCTCGACCTGGTGACCAAGGACGATGAAGTGCAAATACTGCGCGCCCTGGTGGAGCGCTTTGAGGTCAACCATCTGGTCTCGGCCTCCTGGGGCGGCATCTCCACGCTGTTGACCCTGGCGCACAATCCGCCGTCGATCAAAAGCTCGGTGGTGATGGCCCTGGCGCCCCACCTCAATCAGGCCATGCTCGATTATGTGGAACGCGTACGCGTGCTGATCGAGGCCGATGACAAATCCGCCGTCGGCCATCTGCTCAACGAGACTGTCGGCCAATACCTGTC
Source organism: Pseudomonas sp. R19M (assembly GCF_050312585.1). Taxonomy (NCBI): domain Bacteria; kingdom Pseudomonadati; phylum Pseudomonadota; class Gammaproteobacteria; order Pseudomonadales; family Pseudomonadaceae; genus Pseudomonas; species Pseudomonas sp. R19M. The sequence goes on along the minus strand of NZ_JBNPJV010000055.1, from coordinate 4,662 downwards.
GCCGCGCCTCAAGCGCAATAACCATCGACACCTGTCGAGCATGGCCACCACCGAGTATCGCCAGGCGCGCTTTCACATTCACCAGGTGCTGGCCCTGGGCGACGGCAACTACCTGCCGGCGCTCAGGCAGATTGAAACACCAGTGCACTTCCTCAACGGCGCCCTGGACGAATACACTCCCGCCGCCGAGGCACAGCTGTTCAAGCACTATGTGGGGCGCAGCAGCTTTGCCGTGGCCGAACACACGGGCCACTTGCTGGATCTGGAGTCCAACGAAGCGGCTGCGGCGGTGCACCGTGAACTGCTGGATTTCCTGGTGGGAAAAGGCGCGACGAATGGCGCATAATTGCCGACACGTAGCCAGCTAACAAAAGGGTTCACATGCCGAATCGCGCCCCTCTCGATGCCAAGACCGCCCGCTGGCTACCCTGGGTGGTAGCGATTGCCTTCTTCATGCAGTCGCTGGATGGGACGATTCTCAACACGGCACTGCCGGCCATGGCCCGCGACCTCGCGGAAAACCCGCTGCGTATGCAAGGCGTGGTGATTGCCTACATGCTCACCGTCGCCTTGCTGATCCCGGCATCGGGCTGGATCGCCGATCGTTTCGGCACCAAGAAAATCTTCTTCGGCGCGATCATGTTGTTCAGTATCGGCTCGCTGCTGTGCGCCCTGTCGAGCAGCTTGACCATGCTCGTCGGCGCGCGCGTGATCCAGGGGCTGGGCGGCGCCTTGATGCTGCCGGTCGGGCGGTTGGTGGTGCTACGTGCCTACCCTCGTTCGGAGCTGGTGCGCATCATGGGCTTCATTACCATCCCCGGCCTGCTCGGCCCGCTGCTTGGCCCGACCATGGGCGGCTGGATGGTGCAATACCTGACCTGGCACTGGATCTTCCTGATCAACCTGCCGGTGGGCATGATCGGCTGCTACGCCGTCTGGAAGCTCATTCCCGACCTGCGCGGCAGCGAGCGCACACGCTTCGACGGCATCGGCTTTCTTCTGTTTGGCGCGGCAATGGTGCTGATCACCATCGCCATGGAGGGCCTGGGCGAACTGCACTTGCCGCATCTGCGAGTGATGTTGCTGCTGTTTGGCGGGCTGGCGTGCCTGGCGGCGTATTGGCTGCGCGCCGGGCATCTGGATAACCCGCTGTTTTCGCCGATGCTGTTCAAGACTCGCACCTTCGCCGTGGGCATCCTCGGCAACCTGTTCGCCCGCCTGGGCAGCGGCGCCCTGCCGTTCCTGGTGCCGTTGCTGCTGCAGGTGGCGCTGGGGTATTCGCCGTCGGAAGCCGGCATGAGCATGCTGCCGCTGGCGGCGGCGGCGATGTTCGCAAAATCCATCGCCCGCGTACTGATCGAACGCCTCGGTTACCGCGTGGTGCTGACCGGCAACACCTTGTTCCTCGGCATCATGCTGGCGAGCATGGGCCTGGTCAGCGAGCACACGCCCTACCCATTGCTGCTGTGCATGCTGGCGGTACTGGGGGCGATCAATTCCCTGCAATTCACCGCGATGAACACCGTCACCCTGATCGACCTCGACGACGCCCAGGCCAGCAGCGGCAACAGCTTGCTGTCGGTGGTCGCGCAATTGTCCCTCAGCCTCGGCGTGGCCTGTGCCGGTGCGTTGCTCGGCGGCTTTACCGCCCAAACCGGCAATGACGGCGTGGAAAGCGTGCTCGGCGCGTTCCAACTGACCTTTCTCACCGTGGGCATCATGGCGATGCTGGCGGCGGCGATCTTCCTGCAATTGTCGCCAACGGACGGCAAACGCGTGGTCAGCCGCGAACACGACATCGAGCATTAACCGGCTTCTCGTCTAGAACTTGCGGGGAAATTCCTTTGAGGCTGGTACACTGCGCGACATTTTGTTTTGCAGAGCCAGTCCCGTGACTACCATCGCCACCGCTTTTAATACTTTGCCCCTGTCCGCCGCCATGCTGGCTAACCTCGACTCGCTGGGTTATGTCGAGATGACGCAGATCCAGGCGCAGAGCTTGCCGGTGATCCTCAAAGGGCTGGACCTGATTGCCCAGGCCAAGACCGGCAGCGGCAAGACCGCCGCCTTCGGCATCGGCCTGTTGAACCCGATCAACCCGCGTTACTTCGGCTGCCAGGCCCTGGTGATGTGCCCGACCCGTGAGCTGGCTGACCAGGTCGCCAAGGAAATCCGCCGCCTGGCCCGCGCTGAAGACAATATCAAGGTGCTGACCTTGTGCGGCGGCGTGTCCCTGGGCCCGCAGATCGCCTCCCTGGAACATGGCGCCCACGTCATCGTCGGCACCCCGGGCCGCATCCAGCAGCACCTGCGCAAAGGTTCGTTGGTACTGGACGGCTTGAACACGCTGATCCTCGACGAAGCCGACCGTATGCTCGACATGGGCTTCTACGACGCCATCGAAGACATCATCAGCAAAACCCCACCGCGTCGCCAGACCTTGCTGTTCTCGGCCACCTACCCGGTGAGCATCAAGCAGCTGGCGTCCAAGTTCATGCGGGCGCCGCAACAGGTGAAAGCCGAGGCGTTCCACTCCGACGACCAGATCGAACAGCGTTTCTATGAGATCTCGCCAGAAGAGCGCATGGACGCGGTGACCAAGGTGCTGGCGCATTTCCGCCCGGCCTCGTGCGTGGCGTTCTGCTTTACCAAGCAGCAAGTGCAGGAAACCGTGGACCACCTGACCGCCAAGGGCATTTCCGCCGTCGGCCTGCATGGCGACCTGGAACAGCGCGACCGTGACCAGGTGCTGGCGATGTTCGCCAACCGCAGCACGTCGGTACTGGTTGCCACCGACGTCGCCGCCCGTGGCCTGGACATTGACTCGCTGGACATGGTGATCAACGTCGAACTGGCCCGCGACTCGGAAATCCACATCCACCGTGTAGGCCGTACCGGCCGCGCCGGTGAGACCGGCATCGCGATCAGCCTGGTGGCGCCCTCCGAAGCACACCGCGCCCAAGCCATCGAACAGTTGCAGAAAACCCCGCTGAACTGGGACCAACTGGACAACCTCAAGCCACAAAGCGGTGGCCCGCTGCTGCCGCAGATGAGCACCCTGTGCATCGCCGCCGGCCGCAAAGACAAAGTGCGTCCAGGCGACATCCTCGGTGCATTGACCGGTGAAGCCGGTATCCCAGGTGCCCAGGTCGGCAAGATCGCGATCTTCGACTTCCAGGCATTCGTGGCGGTGGAGCGCGGAATCGCCAAGCAGGCGCTGCAGCGTTTGAATAACGGCAAGATCAAAGGCCGTTCGTTGCGCGTGCGCATCCTCTGACAGGATCGTTCCCACGCTCTGCGTGGGAACGCATCCCGTGACGCTCTGCGTCACCCTGCGGACGCAGAGCGTCCATTGTGGCATTCCCACGCAGAGCGTGGGAACGATCTGATAAACATGAGGACACCGTTTTGCGCTCGACCGAAGTTGTGATCATTGGCGCCGGCGCCGCAGGCTTGATGTGCGCGCTGACCGCCGCCGGGCGTGGGCGCAAGGTGATGTTGATCGACCATGCGAACAAGGCCGGCAAGAAGATCCTGATGTCGGGCGGTGGCCGCTGCAATTTCACCAACATGTACACCGAGCCGGCCAACTTCCTCTCGCACAACGCGCACTTCTGCAAGTCCGCCCTGGCCCGCTATACCCAATGGGACTTTATCGGGCTGGTGGCCAAGCACGGCGTGCCGTACCACGAAAAGAAACTCGGCCAGCTGTTCTGCGACAACAAGTCCAGCGACATCCTCGGCATGCTGCTCGATGAGTGCCTCCAGAACGGTGTGAACCTGCATCTGGACACCTCCATCCAGGAGATCGCCAAGGTCGACGGTGGCTATCAATTGCAGACCACCCTGGGCGAGCTGCGCTGCGAATCCCTGGTGATCGCCACCGGGGGCCTGTCGATCCCGACCCTGGGCGCTACCGGTTTTGGTTATCAGGTCGCCAGGCAATTTGGCCACGAACTGCTGCCGACCCGCGCAGGTCTTGTGCCCTTCACCATCACCGACCAGCTCAAGGAACTGTGCGGCGAGTTGTCCGGCACCTCCGTGGACTGCCTGGTCAGCTGCAACGGCCAGAGCTTTCGCGAAAACATCCTGTTCACTCACCGCGGCCTGAGCGGCCCGGCGATTTTGCAGATTTCTTCGTACTGGGAGTCCGGCGACACCGTCGAGATCAACCTGCTGCCCGATCATGACGCCCACAGCTGGCTGCAACAGCAACAGGTCGAGCATCCCAACAGCGAGTTGAAAACCCTGCTCGGCGACATCTTCACCAAGAAGATGGCCAACCTGCTGGCGCAAAGCTGGTTCGTGTCCAAGCCGATGAAGCAGTACACCCACGCCGAAATCGCCGAAATCGCGCAAAAGCTGTCGAGCTGGCAGGTGGTGCCGGCCGGCACCGAGGGCTATCGCACCGCTGAGGTGACGCTGGGCGGAGTGGATACGCGGGAAGTGTCGTCCAAGACCATGGAATCGCTGAAAAGCCCAGGGCTGTACTTCATCGGGGAAGTGCTGGATGTGACCGGTCACCTGGGCGGGTTCAACTTCCAGTGGGCCTGGGCGTCAGGTTATGCGGCGGCGCAGTACGTCTGAAGGATGTACTCGGTCAAATGTGGGAGGGGGCTTGCTCCCGATAGCGGTGGATCAGCCAGCTTATCTGCCGCTGCC
>NZ_JBNPJV010000057.1:0-16702 GCF_050312585.1 Pseudomonas sp. R19M | reverse complement strand
TCTCAGGCGCCTGGTTTTGGGGCGGCTGCGCCCCCCAGCGCGGGGCAAGCCCGCTCACTACAAACAGGGAACAACAGGTTGATCCTGGCAACCAATTTGGCCCTGATTTGCTGATCCTCGCGCAGGCCCATCATTGCAGCGCCTCCAAAGGCTCCACCGCCTTGCGCTTGCCCACGCCATACCAATCCAGTTTGCGTGTCAGCACCATCACCGTCCCCAACAACCCGAACAGCAGCAGCGAGCCCATCAGCAACGCGTAATCCTCGGCGCTCAACAGCCCGTACAACAAGCCGTACAAGGCTGCCAACCCCACCGAAAAACCCAGGCCGTGACTGACGCTGCGCAGCACATGACACACGTAGAAGCCGATCAGCAACACGCAGGCGCTAGCAGAGCACAGATAGGCCATGGCGAACCCTATGTGCTCGGACAATGACAACAGCAGCAGGTAAAAGAACGCCAGCGCAAAGCCCACCAAGGCGTATTGAACCGGGTGCACCGCCAGGCTCTTGAGCACTTCGAACAGGAAGAACCCGGCAAACGTCAGCGCAATAAACAGCAGCGCGTATTTGATCGCACGATCGCTCTTGAGGTACTGGTCCACCGGGTCGATGAAGTTCACGCCAAAGCTGCGATTGTTGAAGTCGTTACAACCCCGCTCGTCCAGGCAGGTTTGCAGGGCTTGTTCCAGGTTGGTGGAGAAAAACGAGGTCTGCCAGTTGGCGGTGAACCCCGTGTCGGTGACCTCGCGCTGGGCCGGCAGGAAATTGCCGATAAAGCTCGGATGCGGCCAGTTGGAAGCCAGGGATACTTGGCTGGTCTTGCCCACCGGAACCACTTGCAGTTGCTCGGTGCCTTGCAGGCGCAGGTCAAAAGCGAAATCCACCACGCTGGTTTTTTTGCTGTCCAGCTCAGGCAGTGTCACGTGCACGCCCTCCCCCAACCAGTCCACTTGGGAGCCAGGCTCGAAGTCCAGGCGCTGGCCACCCAGCTCAAGCTTCAGCGCGTTTTCGATGCCGCGAATATCGCTGATACCGACCGCCAGAAACGCCGCTTCAAAGCGGTAATCGGCAAAGTCCTCGGTGATGCCCAGTTGTGCAGGCAGCTCGAAACGCCCATTGATACGACTGTCGGCATGGAACAGCCGCGCCTGATAGATGCCCCGTGCGCGCAGTTCGGTCTGTACCTTGCCGTCGAGTTCAAAACGGTCCGGCAGGAAATACAGACGACCGCGCTCTTCACGGACTTCCTCGTAGCGCTTGTTGAGCTTTTCATTGAGCTTCCACTCGCGCACGGTCTTGCGATAGGGCACCACCATCACCGGGCCCGTGAGGCGCTGGCTGTAGCTGGAGCTACGGGCAATGTCCATCAAGACGCCGTCGCGCAGCTGCTGGCGGTCGCTGATGATGCCGTTGATCATCAGCAGCGGAATCAGCAACAACACGATCAGCAGCGCAATCGCGCCCAGTTTGAAAAGCAGACTGCGGTTCATGGGTCTCTCCCTGTGTTTGATAGGCAGAGACTGCGCGGCGCGTGTGGGAGATTTATGTGGGCAGTGTGGAGACTGTGTGGAGATGCAGCACCACTTGCACCCCGCCAGGCACATTGCCGATCTGCAACGCACCGCCATGCAGCTTCATCACTTCTTCAACAAAGTTCAGACCCAGGCCGGTGCTTTTGCGCCCGCTGCCCGGGCGTGGCAGCGAGTAGAAGCGCTCACTCAAACGTGGTAGCGCATAGTCGGGAATCGGCGCCGCCTGGTTGAACAGGCTCACCTGCACGTCGTTGTGTCGCGTTTGAGCGCTGAACCGTAGAGCGCCGCCGGGTGGCGTGAAGTCCAAGGCATTATCCAGCAGATTGCCCAGGGCCTGGCGCAACAGGAAGGGCTCACCGAACACCTTCACATCCGTGGCAATCCCTTGTTCGACATGCAAGCCCGCACCTTCGATGCGCGCGCATTGTGCCTTGAGCACTTCGTCGACCATCGCCGCCAGCGCGATGCTTGCCTGCTCTTCCAGGCCCTGGCGTTGCTCGACTTGCGCAAGGTTCAGCAGGCGTTCGATCAGTTGCTGCAGGCGCGCACTTTCACTGTCGATATTGCCAACGAAGCGCTGCTGCTGCTCGCGGGTCATATCGCCCTGCAGCAACTCCGCCGCGCCACGAATCGCCGCCAAGGGGCTTTTCAATTCATGGGTCAGGGTGTGTACGTAATGTTCGACATAGGCCTTGCCTTCCAACTGCGTGCGCATGTGTTCCACCGCCGTGGACAACTGCTTGAGCTCGCCACCGCGGTAATGCGGCAGTTCGGCACGCCGCCCTTCGCTGACCGCCTCGGCGTAAGCGGTCAGTCGTCTTAACGCCGCGCTCACCCACCACGACAGCAATGCGCCCAGTAGTAGGCCGAGGATCACCAACCCGGCGCCGTACCACAGCAGGCGGCGTTCGGTGCGGTCGACATAGGGCTGCAACGAGCTGTTAGGTTTGGCCACCGTGACCACGCCGATGATCTGGCCGTTGTCGCGGATCGGCGCGCCGACGTGCATCACCGAAGAGGTCGGATCGCCCGCATCGCTGCGGGTGGAACGGGCGCCATACTCACCGCGCAGGGTCAGGTACACGTCGTTCCATTGCGAATAATCCTGGCCCACCGCTTCGCCGCTGGAGTCGAGCAGCACGACGCCCTTGGCATCGGTCACGTAGATACGGTGGTTGACCTGATTCTTCGGCAGCCCCCAGATGGTCGCGCCCGGCTGGCGATTGCCGTAAGCCTTGAGCAGTTGCGGCCAATGGCTGTCGCCGAGCGTGCCGTTCTTCACGTCATCGCGCAGGATCTCGGCCAGCAGGTTGGCGGTGTCCACCAGGGTTTCTTCGGTGGACTGGCGCACGCCGGGGCGGATTTCCTTCATCACCGTGTTGAGCACGAAGTAGCCGGTCAGGCCGATGAACAACGCGTACACCAGGAAGATCCGCAGCCCCAGGCGCATCAGCTATGGCTCGGGCTATAGCTGTAGCCCAGGCCGCGATGGGTCTGGATCGGTTCGGCATCCGCCGCAATATTGCGCAACTTGCTGCGCAGGCTTTTGATATGGCTGTCGATATTGCGCTCGTAGCCGGCATCGGCGGGGACGCCCACCGCATCGAGCAACTGCTCGCGGCTGAAGACGCGTTCGGGTTGCTCCAGCAGGCTTTGCAAGAGGCGAAATTCGTGGCGCGTCAGGCTCAACGGCTGGCCGCGATACTGAATCTGCATACGCTCCAGGTCGATCTGGAATGACGTCGGCGCCACGCTGGGGCCGACCCGTTTGAGAATCGCCTTGACCCGCGCGGCCACTTCCCGAGGGCTGAACGGCTTGACCACATAATCGTCGGCGCCGATCTCCAGCCCCACTACCCGGTCGATTTCAGCATCCCGGGCACTGAGAAACATCACCGGCACTTCCGTGAAGCGGCGCAGTTGCTTGCAGGTTTCAAAGCCGCTGATGTCCGGCAGCCCGATGTCGAGGATGATCAAGTCCGCCGGGGTCTGGCGTTGATGAGCCAACGCCTCCTGGCCGAGGCTCAGCCAGGTAGTGCCAAACCCCTCGCCTTGCAAGGCGAATATCAGCGTATCGGCAATCGCCGCTTCGTCTTCGACAATCAGGATGTGGGGCATGGGCTCGATCAGCAGTCGGGTTTGTCGGCAGTGTAACGACGCGCCGGGTTTACCGCTGCGCCGAATTCACGCAGCGCCTTGGCGCCGATCAACAGCGGGTAGTTGAAGCTGCTGCGGTCGGTCAGGTTGACCTCGACCGTGCGCTTGACGTTGCCCAGGCACATTTCCAGGTCGATAACCGGGCGCTTGGCCACGGTGGCTTCGTCCTTGTCCTCGTCCTCATCGGCGCGGCTCTTGATCTTGCTGATGCGCGACACCTTGTGTTCATAGACCTTGTCGCTCGCATCCTTGCCACCGAGGCGGAAACGCACCCAGTCGTCGCCGTCGCGCTGGAAGGTCTCGATGTTGCGCGCCGACAGCGACGCGGTCAGTGCACCGGTGTCCATCTTGGCCTTGAAGGTTTGGCCGATCTCCGGCAACTGGATGTATTCGTAGCGACCGTAGAGGGTCGGTTCGGCGGCCATGACAGGCAAGGCGACCAGGGCAAGCGAGGCAAGGAGCAATTTCACGGAGTGATTTCCTCGAAAGAAGTAGGCGGATTCTAGACCGCAAAAGCGCTGCTTAGTTAGCTCGCTCAACCATACCCGGCACATTGTGAAACATTCGTCCGGCAATTTGCGATTTGGCCTCTAGACTCAGCTTGCTTATCATGGCCCGCCAAACCCTCCCAAGAGTTGCTTATGCGCCGCCTGCTCACCGGCTGTTTTGTCACATTGCTGCTACTGCTCAACACCCTGGTGCTGTTCGGGCCATTGATGGTGTTTGCCCTGCTCAAACTGGTGGCCCCCGGTCGCTTTCGCGACTACGCCTCATGGGCGGTGATGTGGATTGCCGAAACCTGGGCCGAGATCGACAAACTGATCTTTTCGCTGTGCATCCCGACCCAATGGGATATTCGCGGCGGCGCCGACCTGCGCGGTGACACTTCCTACCTGGTCATCAGCAATCACCAATCCTGGGTCGATATTCCGGCGTTGATCCAGACGTTGAACCGGCGCACGCCGTTCTTCAAATTCTTCCTTAAAAAAGAACTGATCTGGGTGCCCTTCCTGGGCCTGGCGTGGTGGGCGCTGGACTACCCGTTCATGAAACGCTACACCAAGGCGTTCCTGGCCAAGCATCCGGAACTGGCGGGGCAGGACTTGAAGATTACCCGGCAGGCTTGCGAACTGTTCAAGCGCCAACCGGTGACGGTGGTCAACTATCTGGAAGGTACGCGCTTCAGCGAGGCCAAACGCAAGCAGCAGGACTCACCCTTCACCCGGTTGCTCAAGCCCAAGGCGGGCGGCGTGGCGTTTGTCTTGGCCGCCATGGGCGAACAGCTGGACGCGATCCTCGACGTGACCGTGGTTTATCCGCAGCAGAAGATTCCGGGCTTCTGGGACTTGATCAGCGGCTCGGTACCAAAGGTGATCATCGATATCCGCACGCGCGAACTGGACCCGGTGTTATGGCAGGGCGATTACGAGAACGATCCGGCTTTTCGCCAGACCGTCCAGAACTGGGTGAACCAGCTCTGGAGGGAGAAGGACCAGCGCATACAGCAACTGTTGTCAGATCAGGCAGCGCCTTAGCGCAGAAGCGACCTGATCTCCAGCATCGCCTGGCCAAGGGATGCAGGCTTTTCAGTCAGCTTGCTGGGATGAATAAACTCCGGGTTCAACGAAGCAATCACCTCTTCGTCCGACATAGGCTTGTAAATATCCACCTGTAACCCGCCGCCCCGCACGGCCTGTGCCAGCTCATCCGCTGAAGGAGTATCGCTCAAGCGCTGCCCCAGGGGCTGATGGTGCTTGCGAACCATGGTGTCTTGCTTGGCGACAGCATCCGCCTGAGCCTGTGTTCCCTGATAAGGCACGGATGCAAGTGCGGTGTCCCTGGCGATCAGTTGCAAGGCGTTATTGAGGCTCGATGCATGGGCAATGTTCATATGAGATGTTCTACCTGAATGAATTGAAGAATCCGCTCCGGGCCTTGCGGCGCCGCGGAACGGTCTCCCTGGGTGGTAAAACATCCCATACGGTTCAAAGAAAAATGTTGCACCACATTCTCAAAACACCTCGGATCTGATCGCGTCAGCCGCCCCAGACACTGCCCAGGCTTTGCAGCAAGGAACCGCCCACGCCTTGGTCGCCCAGGTATTTGAGGATCACCGGTGCAAACTGGCCGACCATCCCACTGTCCATGCCCAAGGCGCTGAACGCGGTGTTCAGGTCGTTGGTGTCTTTTACGTTACCCAGCAGGCCGTCCAGGCCGCTGGTCTTGCTGCCGCCGCTCTGGCCGAGCATGCCGCTCAACGCGCCCAGGCTGCCCAGGGAGTTGGTGCCGGCCAGCTTATCCAGGCCGGGAACGCTCTTGCCCAGTTGCGAATAGTCAGTGCCGCTCAATTGGTTCTTGGCCAGGCCCAGCATGGCGCCGGTGCCACCAATCGCTTGTTCCGGGGTGACATTCAGTTGCGAGGTCAGCGCCTGCAGCAGGCCGGCGGTCTGGGAACTTGGCGCTGCGGCAGCCGCCTTGTTGTTGCCCTGGGCTCCGGAAACGGCATTGGCCACATCACCCAGGCTGAAGCCTGCGGCAAACACCGGGCTGGCGGCCACGGTCAACAGGCAGGACAGGGCAAAACCGCGTGAAATCTTCATCAAGACAACCTCAGAATGTAAGAGCTAAAAAGCAGGCGTTTGACTGACACTCCTGAAGGAATGTTCCCACCCTCAGATTAGTTCAGAAAATATTGCATCCGCAGTTGTGGAAAATTCCGACGAGGTGCGCCGCCCATATCGTTGGGTTCAGGAACCCATCGCCCTTGGCAAGGTCCATCAACTGACTACAAATTTTGTCAGGAACAGACTTATGACTGCGAACCAACCCCAAGTCATTGAGCACAAACCCTCATTCTGGAGCGGCCCTCGCCTGTTCATCGGCGCCTGCGCAGTGGTGGTTGCCGGTATCGGCGGCGCCCTCTATACCCAGGACAGCGTCAAATCCGCTGCCACCCTGGTCACCACCGAACAACAACCGGCCGCGCAGATCATGGCGCACAAGGATTACCTGGAAGTGCAGCCGATCGCTGCCACCGCCCCTGCGCCGGACCACAGCCTGGAGCTGTGGGCGATCCCCGAGGGCGGCACACCGGTTTCACTGGGCCTGTTGCCGGAAGACGGCAAAGGCATTATCGGACTCAACCCTCGCCAACAGGAATCCATCAGCAAGCCGGTGGAATTGATGGTGAGCGCAGAAACCAAAGGTGGCTCGCTCAGCAAGCAGCCGACGGGGCCGACGGTGTACCAGGGGGCGCTGGCGGCTCGATAACGCCATAGTTCAAGCAAACGCATAAGGGCGGTCTTCGGACCGCCCTTATGCGTTCCAGGTAACCTCCAGTAGCAGCTTGCAAAGGAACGAAAGCCCAGAGACTCCCACTCAGGTTGGCCTCCCGCGTACCGACAACCCGCGAGGTTTACCCGTTAACAAGGAGTTAGAACTATGGTAATCGGCCTTCTGCTTTATGCGGCGCGCACCCAGCTGCTGCCACCCCCGCCTCCCGGCATCGACCAATGCCCTGCCACAAAAACTATCCACTCAACGGCCTACACGGATCCTGGCCTGCCACCGCCTTACGGCGAGGGTTATCAATACACGGCCACTGCCAACGGCAGGACATGGACAGGGCAAACGGCGGGAACCGACGATGATTACCTGGCCGCTGAATACGCGCTGCGGCCCGAAGCCATCCATCAACGCAACGGCACGCTGCTGTGTGATTACGGTGGCAATCGCGTGGTCAAAAACGGGGAAGTGGCCGACCCCTACCTGAGGCTGTCGACACTTAAATGATCAAAAAAAATGGCGACCTGTGAAGGTCGCCATTTTTTTCACTGCGCTTTATGCCGCACTGAACAGTTTGTGCGGGTCAATCACAAATTTCTTCGGCACGCCCGCATCGAACTCGCCATACCCACGCGGCGCGTCATCCAGGCTGATCACCTGCACGCCGACGATTTCGGCAATGTTGATACGGTCCCACATGATCGCCTGCATCAGTTGGCGGTTGTACTTCATCACGGGCGTTTGCCCAGTGTGGAAGCTGTGGGATTTGGCCCAGCCCAGGCCAAAGCGAATGCTCAGGCTGCCCATTTTCGCAGCGGCATCCACCGCACCTGGATCTTCGGTGACGTACAGGCCCGGAATCCCGATCTTGCCCGCCACCCGCACGACACCCATCAACGAGTTGAGCACGGTGGCCGGGGCTTCGGCTTTCACGCCTTCATGGCCGTGGCCACGGGCTTCGAAACCTACGGCATCGACGGCGCAGTCAACTTCGGGCTCGCCCAACAGTGCGGCGATTTGCTCGTGCAGAGGCGTGTCTTTGGACAGGTCGGCAATTTCGAACCCCTGGGCCTTGGCGTGAGCCAGGCGGATCGGGTTGACGTCGCCGATGATCACCACCGCCGCGCCCAGCAGGCGGGCGGAAGCGGCAGCGGCCAGACCGACTGGGCCGGCGCCCGCGATGTATACGGTGCTGCCCGGTCCAACGCCCGCCGTGACGGCACCGTGGTAGCCGGTCGGCAGAATGTCGGAGAGGCAAGTCAGGTCGCGGATTTTCTCCATGGCCTTGTCACGGTCCGGCAGTTTCAGCAGGTTGAAATCGGCATACGGCACCAGCACGTATTCGGCCTGGCCGCCGGTCCAGTCGCCCATGTCGACATAACCGTAAGCGCCGCCGGCACGCGCCGGGTTGACGGTCAGGCACACGCCGGTGTGCTGCTCTTTGCAGGAACGGCAGCGGCCGCAGGCAACGTTGAAGGGGACGGAAACCAGGTCGCCGATTTTCAGGTTTTCGACGTCGTTGCCCTTCTCGATCACTTCGCCGGTGATCTCGTGACCGAGCACCAGGCCGGTCTGGGCAGTGGTACGGCCACGCACCATGTGTTGGTCGGAGCCGCAGATATTGGTGGAAACCACGCGCAGGATGACGCCGTGCTCAATCTTCCTGCCACGGGGGTCCTGCATTTTGGGATAGTCGATTTTCTGTACTTCGACCTTGCCGTTGCCGAGATACACGACACCACGATTACCAGACATGCTTTCACCTCGCTGTTGTTTTTATGGAACCACGTTGCCCAGGCAGGCAGCGCGTTAAGTGCTCGGGTACAGATGCTGTTTTTGCGTTGTTAGTGAGGGCCTCATCGGGGGCAAGCCCCCTCCCACATTTGAAGGTATTCACAATTCCAGGGTGGGAGGGGGCTTGCTCCCGATAGCCTCAGTCAGAGCACCACCGTTCTATTGGCGTTCAAAAACACCCGCCGCTCAATGTGATACCCCACCGCACGGGCGAGGGTCAGCCCTTCGATATCGCGCCCTTTGGCAATCAAGTCCTCGGGATAATGGCTGTGATCCACCACCTCCACGCCCTGGGCGATGATCGGCCCTTCATCCAGATCGTTGTTGATGTAATGCGCCGTAGCCCCCACCAGCTTCACGCCCTTGTTGTACGCCTGGTGATACGGCTTGGCGCCCTTGAACCCGGGTAGCAACGAGTGGTGGATGTTGATGGCCTTGCCGTCCAGCTTGCGGCACAACTCCGGCGACAGCACTTGCATGTAGCGCGCAAGGATCACCAGTTCAGCGCCGGTGTCTTCCACCACTTGCCACACCTGACGCTCCTGGGACGGCTTGTCGTTGGGGTCGAGGGGGAAATGGTAGTAGGGAATCTGGTGCCAGTCGGCCAGGGGTTTCAAATCGGGATGGTTGGACACCACCGCCACCACGTCCATCGACAGCTGGCCGATGCGCTGGCGATACAACAGGTCGTTGAGGCAGTGATCGGCCTTGGACACCATGATCACCACTTTGGGCCGATAGTTCGGCGCCGTCAGCTCGAAGATCATGCCGAAGGCTTCACCGCGTGTGGCCAGGCCATCGCGGAAAGCCTGTTCGTCAAAACCGTCGGGCTGGCGGAATTCCACGCGGATGAAGAACCGGCCCGAGAGCCGGTCATCGAACGAGTGGTGCTCGGTAACATAGCAACCCTGTTCGAACAGGTAGCGGGTGACCGCGTCCACCGTGCCGAGCACGCTGGGGCAGTCGGCGGTCAAAATCCATGTATCGGGTGCGCGGCTCATAACAGGTAACTCCTTGATCGTTCCCACGCTCTGCGTGGGAATGCCGCCATGGACGCTCGGCGTCCGCTCTTGGGGACGCAGAGCGCCCGGGGATGCATTCCCACGCGGAGCGTGGGAACGATCATGCAACCACGCTGAGGCCGAATTCGGCCGAGGCATCCTGCAACCACAACCACCAGTAATCCGAGAAGCTGCGACGAATCACCAGTTCCCAGGTGTCTTCAGCGGTGTGGCGGATCACCAATTGCGACTTGGCGAACACCGTGCCCACGGCCTTGCCCACCGGGAAGTTGTTGGGGTGCACGTCATAGCTGGTGGACTTCATCAACACATCACGCACATTCGGGCCGCTGAGCTCGAGGATCTGCTGGCCGCCACTGACGTTGACGACCTGGATATGCAGGTCACCCAGGGCGGCGCGCAGGTTCTGCTCGGTGGCGAACTCTTCACCGCTGGGCACCACCAGCAACCATTCATCCGGGCCGAGCCATTGCAGGCTGGTTTCGCCCTTGACGATAACTTGCAGGGCACCGGGCAACTCGATGCCAAGCGCCTTGTGCACGCCGGCGGCGAAGGCGGCGTCATGCCCATCGCCACGAAGGGTCAGGTGGCCCAGGAGTTTTTTCTCGCGGACGGTAACGCCTGCATTTTTACGGCCCTTGCCGACCAGGCTGGCGAGGTCGGCATGGTGCAGCGACGACTCGGCCTTGGCGCCGTTAGTGGGGCGTTGTGGGTAAACATTGGCTGCTGTCATATAGCACCTGTTCTGAATTGATCGTTCCCACGCTCTGCGTGGGAATGCCGCGATGGACGCTCGGCGTCCGCTCTTGGGACGCCGCGCGTCCCGGGATGCATCCCCACGCAGCGCGTGGGAACGATCAGGTGTCAAATGTTCTGGCGATCGCCTTTCGGGTCAAAGAACACCGAAGACACAATCTCCGCTTCGATCACGCTGCCATCGGCCTGCGGTGAGAACACCCGCTCGCCGATACGCTTCAAGCCGCCCTTGACCACCGCCATCGCGAACGAATAACCGAGGGAGTTGTGGGCATAGCTGGAGGTCACGTGACCGACCATCTTCATCGGGATCGACTGTTTCGGATCGAACACCAACTGCGCGCCTTCCGGCAGCCACACTTTTGGATCGACCGGCTTCAAGCCCACCAGTTGCTTGCGTTCTTCACGCACGCAGTCTTCACGGTTCATGCCGCGCCAGCCGATCCACGAGAACGGCTTGGTACGCCCGACACACCAGCCCATGTTCAGGTCGTCAGGGGTCATCGAGCCATCGGTGTCCTGGCCGACGATGATGAAGCCCTTCTCGGCCCGCAGTACGTGCATGGTCTCGGTGCCGTACGGGGTCAGGTTGTACTTCTTGCCGGCCTCGACGATTTTTTCCAGCACGCCCATCGCGTAGTCGGCCTGTACGTTGACTTCGTACGACAGCTCGCCGGTAAACGAGATGCGGAACACCCGCGCCGGCACCCCACCCACCAGACCTTCTTTCCAGGTCATGAACGGGAAGCCGTCCTTGTCCAGGTCGATGTCGGTGACTTCGGCCAGCAGCTTGCGGCTGTTGGGGCCGGACAGGGTCATGGTCGCCCAGTGGTCGGTGACCGAGGTGAAGTACACCTTGAGGTCCGGCCATTCGGTCTGTTGGTAGATTTCCAGCCACTGGAGAACGCGCGCGGCGCCGCCGGTGGTGGTGGTCATCAGGAAGTGGTTGTCGGCCAGACAGGCGGTGACGCCGTCGTCGAAGACCATACCGTCTTCCTTGCACATCAGGCCGTAGCGCGCCTTACCCACGTCGAGCTTGGTCCAGGCGTTGCTGTAGATGCGGTTGAGGAACTCGCGGGCATCCGGGCCTTGAATGTCGATCTTGCCGAGGGTGGAGGCATCCAGCAGGCCGACGCTGTCGCGCACGGCCAGGCATTCGCGTTTCACCGCAGCGTGCAGGTCTTCGCCATTGCGTGGGAAGTACCACGGGCGTTTCCATTGGCCGACGTCTTCAAACTCGGCGCCGTTCTTGACGTGCCAGGCGTGCAGCGCGGTGTAGCGAACCGGTTCGAAGATGTGCCCACAGTGACGGCCCGCCACTGCGCCGAATGTCACCGGCGTGTAGTTGGGACGGAACATGGTGGTGCCCATCTGCGGGATGGTCACGTTCAGGGAGCGCGCCGCAATCGCCAGGCCGTTGACGTTACCCAGCTTGCCCTGGTCGGTGCCGAAGCCCAGCGCGGTGTAGCGTTTGACGTGCTCGACCGACTCGAAACCTTCGCGGGTCGCCAGTTCGATGGCGGCGGCGGTCACGTCGTTCTGCAGGTCGACAAATTGCTTGGGCGCCCGTGCGGTGGCTTTTTCGTGAGGCACCTGGAACAGCGCCAGGGTCGGCTCTTCCAGACGGCTCAAAGCCTTGGGCAGCGTGCCTTCCACGGGTGCAAACCCGGCTTCGCTGGCGGCGCGCACGCCCCCTTCAAAACCATCGGCCAGGGAATCGCCAAGGCTGTAGACGCCGTTGATGCCGCCGACACACACCCGTTTCTGCGGGGCTTCGCCCGGTACAAAACCGAGGATGTCTTCACGCCAGGTCGGCTTGCCGCCCAGGTGCGAGGCCAAGTGAACCACGGGGCTGTAGCCACCGGAGCTGGCGACCAGGTCGCAGTCCAGCCACTCGCCGGGGCTGGTGACTTTATGCGCCTTGACGTCGATGGCCGCCACACGTGCGCCGGTCACATGCTTGCTGCCACGCGCTTCAATCACGGCGCTGCCGGTGAGAATGCGGATGCCTTTGGCACGGGCCTCTTCAACCAGGGCGCCGCGTGGGTTGTGGCGTGCATCGGCCACGGCCACCACTTGCAGGCCTGCGTCGAACCAGTCCAGCGCCACGCGGTAGGCGTGGTCGTTGTTGGTCGACAGCACCAGTTTTTTGCCCGGTGCCACGCCGTAGCGGCGCACATAGGTGGAGACTGCACCGGCGAGCATGTTGCCCGGCACGTCGTTGTTGCCGTACACCAGCGGGCGCTCGCAGGCACCGGTCGCGAGGACGACACGCTTGGCCCGTACCCGATGGATACGCTGACGCACCACACCCACCGGTGCACGGTCACCGAGGTGGTCGGTGAGGCGTTCGTGAATGGTCAGGAAGTTATGGTCGTGGTAGCCGTTGACGGTGGCGCGAGGCAGCAGCACCACGTCCGGCAGGGCTTTCAATTCGGCGATCACGCTAGCGACCCACTCCATGGCCGGCTTGCCGTCGAGGCTTTCGCGGGAGTCGAGCAGCGAACCGCCGAACTCTTCCTGCTCATCGGCAATGATCACCCGCGCCCCGCTGCGCGCGGCAGCCAGTGCAGCGGCCAGGCCGGCGGGGCCTGCGCCCACCACCAGCACGTCGCAGTGACGGTTCATGTTGTCGTAGGTGTCCGGGTCGTTCTCGGTCGGCGAGCGACCCAGGCCGGCAGCCTTGCGGATGTACTTCTCGTAAGTCATCCAGAACGATTGGGGGTACATGAAGGTTTTGTAGTAGAAACCCGGCGGCATCAGCTTGCCGCCGACCTTGCCGAGGATGCCCATCATGTCGTTGTTCACGCTCGGCCAACCGTTGGTGCTGGTGGCGACGAGGCCCTGGTACAGCGCCTGTTGCGTGGCGCGCACGTTGGGAATCTGGGTGGCTTCGGTGGCACCGATCTGCAGCACCGCGTTCGGCTCTTCGGCGCCGGCGGCGAAGATGCCGCGTGGACGCGAATATTTGAAACTGCGGCCGATGATGTCGACGCCATTGGCCAGCAGTGCGGCGGCCAGGGTGTCGCCTTCGAAGCCCTTGTAGCTCTGGCCATTGAAGGTAAACGTCAGGACTTTATTACGGTCGATGCGGCCACCGTTGGACAGGCGATTGGTCTGGCTCATACCTTCTCTCCAGAGGCCTTGGCGGTGAATTGTGGCTTCTCACCGATCTTGTAGGTTTCAAGAATTTCGTAAGTCACGGTATCGCGGGTGGCGTTGAAATACTGGCGGCAACCGGCAGCGTGAATCCACAGCTCATGGTGCAGGCCGCGCGGGTTGTCGCGGAAGAACATGTAGTCCCCCCACTCTTCATCGGTGCAGGCATTCGGGTCCAGCGGGCGCGGGATGTGCGCTTGGCCGGACGCATGGAATTCCTCTTCGGAGCGCAGTTCGCCACAGTGAGGACAGAAGATATGCAACATAGGGAATTTCTCCTGTTAGTGGGCGACGGCCGCAGCGCCGTGTTCGTCGATCAACGCACCGTTGTGGAAACGGTCGATGGAGAATGGCGCGGCCAGCGGGTGCATTTCACCCTTGGCCAGGCTTGCGGCGAAGACGTTGCCTGAGCCTGGGGTGGCCTTGAAGCCGCCGGTGCCCCAGCCGCAGTTGAAGAACATGTTCGGTACCGGGGTTTTCGAAATGATCGGGCACGCGTCCGGCGTGGTGTCGACGATGCCGCCCCACTGACGGTTCATGCGCACGCGCGACAGCACCGGGAACATCTCGACGATGGCCTGGATAGTGTGTTCGATCACCGGGTACGAACCGCGCTGGCCGTAGCCGTTGTAGCCGTCGATGCCGGCGCCGATCACCAGGTCGCCCTTGTCGGACTGGCTGATGTAACCGTGCACGGCGTTGGACATGATCACGCTGTCGATAATCGGCTTGATCGGCTCCGACACCAGTGCCTGCAGCGGGTGGGATTCGATCGGCAGGCGGAAACCGGCGAGCGACGCCATGTGCCCGGAGTTACCCGCGGTGACCACACCGACGCGCTTGGCGCCGATGAAGCCCTTGTTGGTTTCCACGCCGATGCACACACCGTTTTCCTTGCGGAAACCGATGACTTCGGTCTGCTGGATCAAGTCCACGCCAAGTGCGTCAGCCGCACGGGCAAAGCCCCAGGCCACGGCATCGTGACGGGCCACGCCGCCACGCCGTTGCACGGTGGCGCCGAGTACCGGGTAACGGGTGTTTTTCGAGCAGTCGAGGTACGGGATCTCGTCGGCCACTTGCTTGGCGTTGAGCAGTTCGCCGTCCACGCCGTTAAGGCGGTTGGCGCTCACACGCCGCTCGGAATCACGGATGTCCTGCAGGGTGTGGCACAGGTTGTACACGCCGCGCTGCGAGAACATCACGTTGTAGTTCAGGTCCTGGGACAAACCTTCCCACAGCTTCATCGCGTGTTCGTACAGGTGCGCCGACTCGTCCCACAGGTAGTTGGAACGCACGATGGTGGTATTGCGCGCGGTGTTGCCGCCGCCCAACCAACCTTTCTCGACCACGGCCACATTGGTGATGCCGTGTTCCTTGGCCAGGTAGTAGGCGGTCGCCAGACCATGCCCGCCACCGCCGACGATGACCACGTCGTAGACCTTTTTCGGGGTCGGCGTGCGCCACATCTTCTGCCAGTTTTCGTGGTGGCTGAGGGAGTGCTTGAAGAGGCCGAAGCCCGAGTAGCGTTGCATAGTCATTACTCCAAAACCGCGCTCAGCGATAAACCGGGAAATCAGCGCACAGGGCAGACACGTGCTTGGCCACGTTGGCCTCGACGTCGGCGTCGCCGAGGTTGTCGAGGATGTCGCAGATCCAGCCGGCCAGTTCGATGCACTGCGGCACTTTGAAACCACGCGTGGTCACCGCCGGGGTGCCGATGCGCAGGCCCGAGGTCACGAAGGGCGACTGCGGGTCGTTCGGCACGGCGTTCTTGTTGACGGTGATGTGGGCGCGGCCCAGGGCGGCGTCCGCCTCTTTGCCGGTGAGGCCCTGACGGATCAGGCTGACCAGAAACAGGTGGTTATCGGTACCGCCGGACACTACATCGTAGCCGCGTTTGATAAACACGCTGGCCATGGCCTGTGCGTTGTCGATCACTTGTTGCTGATAAGCCTTGAAACCAGGTTCCAGCGCTTCCTTGAAGCACACTGCCTTGCCGGCGATGACGTGCATCAGCGGGCCGCCCTGGGCGCCGGGGAATACCGCAGCGTTGAGTTTCTTTTCGATTTCTTCGTTGGACTTGGCCAGGATCAGGCCGCCCCGTGGACCGCGCAGGGTCTTGTGGGTAGTGGTGGTCACCACGTCAGCGTACGGCAGTGGGTTGGGGTACAGGCCAGCGGCAACCAGGCCGGCAACGTGAGCCATGTCGACGAACAGCAGCGCGCCGACCTTGTCGGCGATCTGACGAAAACGTGGGAAATCCAGAGTCTTGGAGTAGGCGGAAAAGCCTGCAACGATCATCTTCGGTTTGTGCTCAACCGCCAGACGCTCGACTTCGTCGTAGTCGATCAAGCCGGTGTCGGTGTTGATGCCGTATTGCACCGCGTTGTACAGCTTGCCCGAGGACGACACCTTGGCACCGTGGGTCAGGTGACCGCCGTGGGCCAGGCTCATGCCCAGAATGGTATCGCCCGCTTGCAGCAGGGCCAGGTACACCGCGCTGTTGGCGGACGAACCGGAGTGCGGCTGTACGTTGGCGTAATCGGCACCGAACAGCTGCTTGGCGCGCTCGATGGCCAGGGCTTCCACCTTGTCCACGTGCTCGCAGCCGCCGTAGTAGCGCTTGCCCGGGTAGCCTTCGGCGTATTTGTTGGTCAAGCCACTGCCTTGGGCTTGCATCACGCGTTTGCTGGTGTAGTTCTCTGACGCGATCAGCTCGATATGATCTTCCTGGCGCTGCTCCTCGGCATTCATGGCCGCCAGCAGTGCGTCGTCATATCCCTGGATCTGGTCTTGTTTGCTGAACATCGCGTCTCTCCCAGCCTTTCGTATTGGTGAGGCCCATACAGGCCCTTTGATGCGATGGTAGGGCTGGCGCAGACAGGTCAAATGCCTACGCACGCCACGCAAAGGTGCGTTTACGACATGGCCCGAACAACACAGAACAAATGTGGGAGGGGGCTTGCTCCCGATAGCGGTGGGCCAGCTTTCAAAT
>NZ_JBNPJV010000060.1:0-17775 GCF_050312585.1 Pseudomonas sp. R19M | reverse complement strand
CAGAGGCGTGACGCGGAGCGTCACAACCTGCGTTCCCACGCAGAGCGTGGGGACGATCAAACGCGAAAGTAGCCGTGACGCAGTCATTATCGTTCCCACGCTCCGCGTGGGAATGCCGCCCAGGACGCTCTGCGTCCGCCTTTAGAGGCGTGACGCGGAGCGTGGGGACGATCAGCTCCGGTTCATAGCGTTGAGCGCACTCGCCACAACTCGGGGAACAGCACAGTGTCGAGCATCTTGCGCAAATAGCCCACGCCTTCGGTACCGCCGGTGCCGGGCTGGAAGCCGATGATCCGCTCCACCGTGGTCACATGCCGAAAGCGCCACTGGCGGAACGAATCCTCCAGGTCGATAAACTTCTCGGCCAACTGATACAGGTCCCAGTAGCGGTTCGGATCGCGGTAGACCTCACGCCAGGCCGCTTCCACCGATTCATCGTGAACCGTCGCCGCCGTCGGGTCGCGCTCGGCGCGTTTCGGGTCAATCGCCAGGCCGGCCTTGACCATCAGGTTGATCGCCTCGTCATACAGCGACGGCGTGGCAATCGCCACTTTCAACTCGTTCAACAACTCAGGCCGATGAGCGTGGGGCCGCAACAGCGCCGCACTTTTGTTGCCGAGGATAAATTCGATCTCGCGGTACTGGAACGACTGGAACCCCGACGACTGGCCCAGGAACGGACGGATCGCCTTGTACTCCGACGGCGTCATCGTCGCCAGCACCGCCCAGGCATGTACCAGTTGATCAAAGATCCGCGACACCCGCGCCAGCATCTTGAACGCCGGCGGCAGTTGGCCCAGGCGCACGTGTTCACGGGCGGCCTTGAGTTCGTGGAGCATCAACTTCATCCACAGCTCGGACGTCTGGTGCTGGATGATGAAGAGCATTTCGTTGTGGTCCGGCGACAGCGGATGCTGGGCGCTGAGGACTTTGCCCAGGTCCAGGTAATCGCCGTAACTCATGGACTCGGAAAAATTCAGTTCGGCGTTGTGCCATTCTTCCGGGGGTTGGTAATCAGGCGAGAAAGGGCATTGGCTCATCGCGTGGGCTCCTTGAGCGGGCGGAGAATGGCGCGAACCGGGCTCGCGTCGAGGTTGGCAAACCGCAGCGGCAACGCGATCAACTCGTAGTCGCCCTCCGGTACGTCATCGAGCACGATGCCTTCGAGAATCGCCATGCCATGGCGCGCCACGGCGTTATGGGCATCCATGGTCTTGGATTGTTGCGGGTCCAGGGACGGGGTGTCGATACCGATCAGACGTACTCCCAGCCCGGCCAGTCGTTCGATGGTTTGCGGGGCGATGGCGGTGAAGTTCGAATCCCACTCAGTCAGCGGCGCCTGTGCATAAGTACGCAGCAACACGCGCTCCGGCAAGTTATCCACACGCCCGTCCAACTGATGCGGCTGCACCAGCGCGCCGCTGTCCAGGCAATGCAGCACACGGCAAGCGCCCATGTACACCTCCAGCGACACCTCGCCAATGGGTGCGCCGTCCGCGCTGTAATGCAGTGGCGCGTCCACATGGGCGCCCGTGTGCGGTGACAGGGTGACGCGCCCGACGTTCACCGGGCACTCCGGGCCGAACTGCCACACGCGCTCTTCCTGGAACGGCGTGTCACCCGGCCAGGTCGGGGTCGCCGTGCTCAAGGGTGGGCTGATATCCCACCACGTTTTTATTGGGTTCATCGCAAGGCTCTCACTCGTTATGCGGTGAATGATACGAGGGCCTGCTGCGAATTTTCTTGCGAATTCTGGCGTGAGGCGGGAAATCTTTCGCACTTACTGCGAGGAAAACGCGGATTGACGGTGGGTTATATCAAATAAACACGGCTGCGCTTCTGGGCATCCCGATGTCGAGTTCAGACCACTGGTGCAGCGCCCAAGGCCGTAGGGTTGAGCTTTCCCTACCTTGCCTCGGAGACGTCATGTCCAAGCCCATCACCGTACTGCGCGACACCCACCCACTGCCGGTCCTGGACGCGTGTAAATGGGAAAAGCTCGAAGGCGACCCGCACACCGTCAACCTCAACGCCTACACCAGCGAAGACGGCAGCAAGATCATGGGCACCTGGATCTGCACACCGGGCAAGTGGTATGTGGAATATGTGAAGTGGGAATACTGCCACTTTCAGGAAGGCTACTGCGTGATCACCCCGGACGGCATGGAACCGATTCACCTGCGCGCAGGGGATATCTTTGTGGTGGAGCCGGGGATGAAGGGGACGTGGGAAGTGGTCGAGACGGTGCGTAAGTATTTTGTGTTTGCTTGAGCCGCAAAAAACCGGGAGCCGCCAAAGGCAGGCTCCCGGAAAACGCCCTATTCGGGCTTGCGATAGCTGTTGATGATCGCCGAGAAGTCCTTGCCCCCTTCCCCGCGCTGGCTCATCGATTGGTACAACTGCTGGGCCACGGCGCCCAGGATCACAGGTTGCTTGGCCTGGCGCGCGGCTTCGGTGGCCAGGCCCAGATCCTTGAGCATCAGGTCGGCACCAAACCCACCGGTGTAACCACGGGACGACGGTGCGGTTTCGATCACGCCCGGCCAGGGGTTGTAGGTGTCTGAACTCCAGCAGCGCCCGGTGGAGCTGTTGATGATGCCCGCCAGCACCTGGGTGTCGATGCCCAACGCATCCCCCAGCGCCATGGCTTCGCTGACGCCGACCATGCTGATGCCCAGCAGCAGGTTGTTGCAGATCTTGGCGATCTGGCCGGTGCCGACGTCACCGCAATGCACGATATTACGGCCCATCTGCGCCAGCACCGGTTGCAGGGTGGCGAACAGTTCCGGGGTGGCGCCGACCATAAAGGTCAGGGTGCCGGCACTGGCGCCACCGGTGCCGCCGGAGACCGGGGCGTCGGCCATCACCACGCCTTGCCTGGCAGCCGCAGCGGCAACATCGCGCGCGGTTTGTGGGTCAATGGTACTGCAATCCACCGCCGGCACGCCTTGGCCGATACCCGCCAAAACGCCGTCATCATTGAGCCACACGCTGCGCACATGAGCAGCGGCCGGCAGCATGGTAATCACCAGTTCCGCGCCTTGGGTGGCGTGACGTGGCGAGTCGCTGACGGTGCCGCCCAGCTCGGCCAGTTCCTTGAGCACGCTCTGGTTGAGGTCGAACAGGCTCAGCGCGTGGCCGGCCTTGATCAGGTTGCGGGCCATGGGCGCGCCCATATTGCCCAGGCCGATAAATGCAATCTTCATGGTCGTCTCCCGGAATCAGCGCAGGTTGATGGTGGTGTTGACGCCATCGTTGACCGTATCGTCGTCGAACCAGCGGCTCGTCACGGTTTTGGTCTGGGTGTAGAACTGCACCACTTGCTTGCCGTACGGGCCCAGGTCGCCGAGCTTGGAGCCACGGGAACCGGTGAAGCTGAAGAATGGCACCGGCACCGGGATCGGAATGTTGATGCCGACCTGGCCCACATCGATTTCGCTCTGGAACTTGCGCGCCGCCGCGCCGCTCTGGGTGAACAGGCCGGTACCGTTGCCGAACGGGTTGGCGTTGACCAGTGCGATGGCTTCATCAAGGGTCGCGACTTCGATCACCACCAGTACCGGGCCGAAGATTTCCTCGGTGTAGATCCGCATATCGGTCGTCACGCCCGAGAACAAGGTCGGGCCGACAAAGTTGCCTTGCTCGAAGCCCGGCACCTGGATGTCGCGGCCGTCCAGCTCCAGCTTGGCGCCTTCTTTGACGCCGCTTTCGATCAGTTCCAGGATGCGCGCCTTGGCCCGCTTGGAAATCACCGGGCCTACATCAGTGCCCGCTTCGCTGCCGGCATTGACCTTGAGCTTTTGTGCCAGCGCCTTGAGATCCGGCAGCCATTGCTTGGACGCCCCCACCAGCACCACCACCGAAGTGGCCATGCAGCGCTGGCCCGCCGCGCCAAAACCGGCACCCACCAGCGCATTGAGGGTGTGTTCGCGGTTGGCGTCCGGCAGCACCACGGCGTGGTTCTTGGCACCCATCATCGACTGCACGCGCTTGCCGTGTTTACCCGCCAGGTCGTACACATGCGTGCCCACGGCGGTCGAACCGACGAAGGACACGGCCTTGATGTCTTTATGGGTGCACAGCGCATCCACGACATCCTTGCCGCCGTGCACCACGTTGAGCACGCCGGCCGGTACACCGGCTTCCAGCGCCAGCTCCACCAGCAGCAGGGTCGACAGCGGGTCCTGCTCGGACGGTTTGAGGACGAAGGTGTTACCGCAGGCGATCGCCATCGGGAACATCCACAACGGGATCATCGCCGGGAAGTTGAAGGGGGTAATCCCCGCACAGACGCCGATAGGCTGGCGCAGGGTGTAGGTGTCGACGCCACCGGCGACGTTTTCAGCGAATTCTCCCATCTGCAGGGTGCCGATGGAGCACGCGTGTTCAACCACCTCCAGGCCACGGAAAATATCGCCCTCGGCATCGGCAATGGTCTTGCCCTGCTCGGCGCTGAGCACCACGGCGATGCGCTTGGAATGTTCGCGGATCAGGGCTTGCAGCTTGAGCATGATGCGCATGCGCGCACCGATCGGCGTCAGCTTCCAGGTCTGGAAGGCACGGTGCGCGGCGTCGATGGCGGCGTTGACTTCATCAGCGGTGGCAAACGGGACTTTGGCCAGCACTTGTTGGGTGGCCGGGTTGACGATGTCTTGCCAGTGGGTGGTCTTGGACTCGACCCATTCACCATTGATCAGCAACTTGACCTGCTGCACGGAAATATCGGCGGAAGCGTTCATGGGGTCTCCAAATCTTATAGTTATGCAGAGAACCAAGGCGTTGAATCGCCTTGAAGAATGAGGCGTTCGGACTGTTTTTGGAGTATAGATGTGCAAATCTCTAATAAGAACGCACATAAAAGCCGGACCAACATGCAAAAAAACATCACGTCGCTAGGCTCCCTGAATTGGGATGACCTGAAGTTTTTCCTCGAAGTGGCCCGCACCCGCAAGGCCAGCGTGGCCGCCAAGCGCCTGGCGGTGGACTACACCACCGTATCGCGGCGCATCAGTTCGCTGGAAGTGTCGCTCGGCACGTTGCTCTTCGAAAAATCCCGGACCAACGGTTTTGTGCTTACCCCCGAGGGCCAACGTTTGCTGGGCTACGCGGAGTCCATCGAAAGCACTCTGCACATGGCCTGCGAACAGGTTTCCGGCTCCGGCGTGGCGCTGTCGGGCCATGTGCGCATGGGCTGCACCGAGGGCTTCGGCAGTTTTTTCGTCACCCCGCAGTTGAGCCACTTCGTCGATACCTACCCGGCCATCTCGGTGGACATCCTGCCGCTGCCCCACTTCATCAGCCTGTCCAAACGCGAGGCGGACATCGTCATTGCCCTAGAACGCCCGGAGCACGGGCCGTATGTGTGCTGCAAACTGTGCGACTACAAATTGCAGCTGTACGCGACCCAGGAATACCTCGATCAACACCCGCCGATCCAACGCCCGGCGGATCTGGCTGAGCATCCATTTATCAGTTATGTGGACGACTTGGCGTTCAGCTCGGAGCTGTTGTACCTGGCGAATGTGGTGCCTGGCGCCAGCGCCAGCTTGCGCAGTACCAGCGTGATTGCGCAGTACGTGGCGGCGCAGCAGGGGCGTTCGATGGCGATCTTGCCGTGTTTTCTGGCGGCGCAGGATCCGCGACTATTGCCGGTACTCGGCGAGCAGATTTCCATCACTCGCCAGTTCTGGATGTATTGCCGCGAGGATTTGCGCAAGTTGAAGCGGATCACCCTGTTGTGGGACTACATCCGCGAGGTGACGGAGCAGAATCAGGGGTTGTTGATGGGTAAGACGCGGGAGATCAGGTTCGCGGACTAAAGGCTCGCCATTCAAATGCGGGAGGGGGCTTGCTCCCGATTGCGGTGGGTCAGTTGTCGATAAGTTGGCTGATCCACTGCTATCGGGAGCAAGCCCCCTCCCACACTTTGATTGCATTTCAGATTGAAGACGCTTAGTCGGCGATCACGACGATTGCCACCCGGCGATTCTCGGTGCGCCCGGCTGCCGTGGTATTCGGCGCCACCGGCTCGCTGCTGCCCAGGCCTCGTAGCTGGATGTTTTCTTCCTTCATGCCCACGCTCGTCAACACGTTGCCCACGCTTTTGGCGCGGCGCAGGGACAGTTGCTGGTTGTAAGGCTCCTTGCCCGAGGCATCGGTGTGGCCGTCCACGCGCACGCGGTTGATGCCCGCGCCCACCAGGGCTTTGCCGATGCGTTCGACGATGTCGGTACTGGCTTTATTCAGGCTTTCAATATCGCTACCGAACAGCACTTTGCCCGACAGGCCAAATGTCCAGCCGTCGTCAGCCAGCTCAAAGCCTTGTTGTTTGAGCACGGCCACTTGTGCCGGGGTCAGGCCCTTGGGTGGGGCTGTCTGGCAGCCGCCGAGGGCAAGCAGTGCCACCAGCAAGGTGATAAACATAAAACGTGCGGTCGAGAACAAGGGATCAACTCCTGTGTTGAATGTTGACGACGGGGCGCTCCGGCTCCGCCGTTTGCTGGCCGCCCG
Source organism: Pseudomonas sp. R19M (assembly GCF_050312585.1). Classification (NCBI taxonomy): domain Bacteria; kingdom Pseudomonadati; phylum Pseudomonadota; class Gammaproteobacteria; order Pseudomonadales; family Pseudomonadaceae; genus Pseudomonas; species Pseudomonas sp. R19M. Next base: position 11,265 of record NZ_JBNPJV010000060.1, on the reverse strand, counting down.
AAGACATGCGTTTGGCCTGGTACATCGCCGCATCGGCGGCATTGAGCAAGGTGCCCGGGGTGGCGCCATGCTCGGGATAAATGGCAATGCCGATACTGAGGGAGGTCACTACCTGGGTATCGCCGGGCAGCGGGATCGGCACGTCCATGCTGGCAATGATCTTGTCGGCAATGCGCCGGGCATCTTCGGCCTTGTGCAAGGGCGCCAGCAGGATCGCGAACTCATCGCCGCCCAGACGCGCTACCAGGTCATCCTCCCGTAATTGCGCGCGCACGCGCTCGGCGACGGCCACGAGCACGGCGTCACCCGCCGCATGACCGAAGTTGTCGTTGATGTCTTTGAAGCGGTCGCTATCGAGAAACAACACCGCAACCTGCTCATTAACCTTGGCGGCGCTGCGCAGGGCACGGATCAAGCGGCCTTCGAAGAACGCGCGGTTGGGCAGGCCGGTGAGGCTGTCATGGCTGGCCTGGTGGGCGAGGGTTTCGTTTTCGCTTTGCAAGTGGCTCTGCCAGGCTTCCATCTCGCCAAGCAGGGCGTTGAAGTCGCTGCCCAGGCTGTCGAGTTCGGCGATTTGCGCCGGTGGCACACGGCGGTCGAAATCGCGCTCGCTGCGGGCAGCGTGAGCCACGGCGGCAAGGCTTTGAAGCGGTTGGGTGATGCCCCGTAACAGGCGCCGCGCCAGGTACAGGGCCACCCAGGCGCTGAGGGCGGTGCAAATCAAAATGCCGGCCAGGCCGCTGAGTAAAAAGCGCAGGAGGCTGCCGCCGTGGCCGACTACGTGAATGCTGCCGACGATGCGCCCCTGGTGCAGGATCGGCTGGCTGATGGGCTGTTCGAGCAAGGTGCGCGCCAATACCAGTTCAACCTGCGACAACATTCCGGTTTCCGGGCGGATCCACTGCGCCAACAACTGCCCGTTGGCATCGAAGACTTCGGCCTGGGCCACCTCTTCGGTGGAGGCGATCAGGCTGAGGGCCTCGGTGGCGGCGGCGCTGTCGTTGAACACCACCGCGGCTTCCACGGTGTAATTGATGGAACGAGCGATCAGGTGCAGGTTGTGATCGGCGTACACCCGCAGCGCCAACACCCCGAGCAGAGTCAGGGATACGCTGGCCAGCGTCACTGCCACCAACGCCAGGATCAGGTGCCCACGGCCGATGACCGAACGCAGGGTCGGTCGCACTTTGATAGCGGTCATGGCACTGGCGCCCGGCGCCGGGATAGTTGCAATACGCTTGGATGAATGCGCACGCCGCTGCGTGCGACGGAGTCCAGGTTGACCTCGAACGACACCTGCTCATCGCCCACACGCAGGCAGAACAGGCTGCCCACGGTGCATTGGTCACCGCCTTCACTGATGCTGAGCACCGGGTGACCGATCAATGAAGTAAACAACCGAGTGCGCTCATCGACGCTGAGCTTGCCGATGTACACGGCGTCGCAGGCACTGACGATATCGGGGTGATCGGCCAGCAGGCGTCGCACCACCACCGGACGACCGGTGGCCTGGGTGGTGCCTTTGATCAGGTCATCGGTGTATTGGGTGGGGCCGACGATGCACAGGCGCAGTTGCGCGGGCTCCGTCGGCCAGCGTGCGTAACTGAGGATGCCGAGTACCACTTGAGTGACTGCCTGGGCGCGGTGATCTGCGGGGCTGGGCGACTGTGCAAAGACCGACGGCACGAGCAGGCACAGTACCGCTACCAGTAACAGGCGTCTCCAGCTCGAACTACGCGCTGTGGACCGGACAGCCACGTTCATGCAGCGATTCTCTCAGGTATTTTCAAGGTGATGCCGCAACGATAGCACAGTGGCGGAAAACCCTACGAGGCAAGGCTTACGCGGGGTGCGCTATTTTTTCAGAAAAGCCCTACGATTGAATCAGAAATATTTCATGACCAGACAGTCAGTTTATTCAGTCCCTGCGTCCAGCTCCAGCATCAGTCCGCTCAAGCGCTTGACCTTCCGCCGCACCGCTTCCTCGAACACACCACCACGCGGCTCGATCAGGCTGAACCAACGCTTGGCCCGGGTGATGCCGGTGTAGATCAACTCCTTGGTCAGCACCGGGTTCAGCGTATCCGGCAGGATCAACGCGGTATGGGTGAACTCCGAACCCTGGGATTTATGCACGGTCATGGCGTACACGGTTTCCACATCATTCAGACGGCTGGGCAGCACAAAGCGCACACCGCCCTGGCCATCGTTACGTGGGAAGGCCACGCGCAACACCTGCGGGCCGCCGTCGCTTTCCGGCAGTTTGAGGGCGATGCCGATATCGCCGTTCATCAAGCCCAGGCCGTAATCGTTGCGGGTCATCAGCACCGGACGGCCTTCATACCACTGGTCGTCACCCTCGATCAGCCGCACTTTGCGCAGCGCGGCGGTGATGCGCAGGTTCAGCCCCTCCACGCCCCATGGGCCTTTGCGCACGGCGCAGAGCAATTGAAAGGCGTCAAAGGCTTGCAGCAGTTGTTGCGCCCAGAGAGTCCAGGCGGGGGCTTCGCGGGGGGTGTCCAGGGCCGGGCGGGCACTGCGCAACAGGTTGAGGTAATAGCGATAGCCTTGGGCTTCATCGCCCTGCCCGTCCAGTATCAGGCGCTCCAAGGCGTGGTCGTGCTCGCCCTTGAGGCGCAGGCAAAACAGGTCAGCGTGAGTGCATGCAGCCAGCAATTTGCGCGCCTCCTCGGCATTTTGCTGATTGACCCAACGTGCCAGTTGGCCGATGCCGCTGCCTTCACCAAACCTGCGCGAGTAGCGCAGCATGACCACTTGCTGGGCCAACGGATGGCTGCCGTCGACGTCTTCCTGCAGGCCACTTTTGCCCAGGTCCTCGCCGCTGACGGCTTGCAACCATTCGCGGGTTTCTGCGCTGTACCAGCCCGCTTCGGCATCACGGCACAAATCGCCGAGCACCGCACCCGCCTCCACCGAAGCCAGCTGATCCTTGTCTCCCAGCAAGACCAATCGCGCATGCGGTGCCAAGGCGTCCAGCAGGTTGGCCATCATTTCCAGGTCGATCATCGAGGCTTCGTCGACCACCAGCACATCCAGGGGCAGCGGGTTGCCAAGGTGGTGACGAAAGTGCCGCGTGCCCGGACGACTGCCCAGCAGGCGGTGAACGGTGGTGACCTGAGTCGGGATTTTTTCCCGCACGTTGTCCGGCACATTCAGCGACAGGACCTGTTGGCTGATGGATTCGGTCAGGCGCGCAGCCGCTTTACCGGTCGGCGCTGCCAGGCGGATACGCAGTGGGTTGCCGGTCTCGACGGCCGGGGCCTGCAACAGCGCGAGCAAGCGCACCACGGTGGTGGTCTTGCCGGTGCCGGGGCCGCCGGTGACGATGCTGAAAGCCCCGCGAGTGGCCAGGGCGCAGGCGAGTTTTTGCCAGTCGATCACGCCATCCGGGGGGGGTTGGTCAAACAACCGATCCAGGCGTTGCGGCAAATCGGCAGCGAGGCTTTCCTGAGTTGCCAGGCGCAGGCGCAAGGCCATGTCGATGCGCCGTTCGTAGGTCCAGTAGCGCCGCAGGTACAAGCGAGTGCCGGACAGGACCAGCGGGCGACTGTGGGCAGCCTCACTGCCATCCACCGCCAACGCCACCAACTGGCTGGCGGCCAGCGCATGGCACCAGTGCGCGCCGTCAAGGCCATCCAGCAATTGCGACGGCAGCAGCATGGCGCCGGTTTGCACGTCGCCTTCGGGCGGTAATGACAGGGCAAAGTCCGGCGCCTTGAGGGTTTCGAACAGGTCGAGGCATACGTGCCCGTGGCCCAGTTGATGGCTGGTCAACGCTGCCGCCAGCAGTACCAGAGGGTCGGCCTGTGGGTCGAGTTCGTGCAGGAAACCGACAAACGCTTTGTCCAGGGCTCGCAACCAGCCACGCTCTACCCAACGATCGAGGAGTTGCACCAGGTCGGTGGCGCGTTCGAGCGGTTTCAATGCCTCAAGCGGCTGGGGCGACAGGCTCATAGCAGAACTCCTTGTTCCCAGGCGGGTTCAACCTTGGGCGGGATGGGCTTGCCCTGGAACAACAGGTCCAGGCCTTCGATCAGCGCCCGTGGCGGTCGGGTGAAATACGCGCCTTTGCTTGCAGACTGGGTGCCACGCAGGAACACATACAGCGCACCGCCGACGTGCCGGTCATAGTCGTAATCCGGTAGTCGGGCCTTCAACTGGCGGTGCAGGGCCAGCAGGTAAAGTACGTATTGCAGGTCGTACCGATGCTCCAGGATCGACTGTTCCATGGCTTCCAAGGTGTAGGACGAGTCGTCGGGGCCAAGCCAATTGGATTTGTAATCGGCCACGTAATAGCGCCCGGCGTGCTCGAAAGTCAGGTCGATAAAACCTTTGAACATGCCATTGAGCAACACCGCTTCGGCCGCCACGCGGGAGGCACCGTTGTGGGTGAACTGGCACACCCACTTATCGAGGGCGAGCACGTCGACCTTGTGGCTGGCGAACCAGAATTCCATTTCGATCTGGTAGTGCTGCAGGCTGTTGAGCGTGACCAGCGCGTTATCCAGCGCAAACGGCGTGCGCAGTAACTGGCCCAGCCAGCCGCTGAGCGTCACGATCCAGCCCTCCCAGTTGCGTCGGTTACAGCGCGCACCCACGGCTTTTTCAATGGCTTCGGGGGGTACGTTGAAGCCCTCCTCTCCCGCCCATTCCAACAGGCCGTGGAGGAAGGTCCCAGGATTCGGGCCGCGTGGGAAACGATGAATGTCACCGCCAGACGCTACCACTTCACGTGGTGCGTCGGGATCGAGGCGTTCATCGTCGAACAGTTTCTGGGCTTGCGGGCTTTCCGGTGCTTCAAGGCTTGCGGCGCTCATGCTGTCGCCGATTCTTAAAGCGCTGTAGGAAGCGATCCACCAGTTTTCGGCAGCCTTGCGCTTCGGCAGCAGAGGCGCGAGCAACGTGGCTTCATTGCGTGGTGGGTGGAACACGCTATCTTGCGCTTCGGGCACGTGGCCATAGTCGATAGCGGCGCAGCCCGCCTGTAAATCCAATAGCCAGCGCGCCAACGCAGCGGACTCACCCAGAGAGGCGCCTGCGCCGAGCAGATAACCCAGCGCGGACAGGTGCAAGACCGAGCTGCTGTTGTTACCGCGCTTGAGGTCGGCGATACCGAGCCAGCAAGCGTGTTTGGCACGGGTCAGGGCGACGTAGAGCAAGCGCAGGTCTTCGGCCAGGCGCTCATCGTCGGCCTGGGCGATCAATTCGGCGGTCGGCCGCAGACTGACCTGGGCCTTACCCTTTTCATCGTGATAATGCAGCGGTAGGCGGCTGCCATCCACCGGCTTGGCCGAACAGATAAAGGGCAGGAATACCAAGTCGTATTCCAGGCCTTTGGATTTGTGGATGGTCACGACCTTGACCAGTTGCTCATCGCTTTCCAGGCGCAGGATCTGTTCTTCACCCGCCTGGCCGGATAGCGCCAGGTGCTCGGCCAGATGGCGGATCAACGCCTGCTCACCGTCCAGCTCCGAGGCGGCCTGTTGCAGCAATTCACTCAGGTGCAGCAGGTTGGTCAGCACACGCTCGCCATCGCTACGGGCGATCAGGGTTTGCGGCAGTTTGAAATCATGGAGCAGGCGTCGCAACATCGGCAGCACGCCCTGGGTGCGCCAGATCGCCCGGTAGGCGCGGAACTGCATGACGCGGGTCTCCCACGCCAGTTCGTCCTGGTTCAGACGTTCAAGTTCATGCAGCGACAGGTTCAAGGTGACGCAGGCCAGCGCAGCCCGCAGCGGGCGCTCGACGTCAGGTTCGGCACATGCCTTGAGCCAGGCGAGCAGGTCATGGGCTTCCTGGACGGCGAAGACTGAGTCTTTATCCGACAGGTATACGCTGCGCACGCCACGGGCGGCCAATTCGGCGCGCACGGCCTGGGCTTCCTTGCCGTCGCGTACCAGGATGGCGATGTCTGACGGCAGCACGCCTTTGAAGCTGCCGTCGGGTTGCAGGAAGCCTGCACTGCCTTGTTGCCCGCCATTGAGCAATCCAACAATGTGCGTGGCACAGGCGGCCGCCAGTTGTTGACGATACACCGCGTTGGAAATCGGTTGATCGGTGGGCAGGTGCCAGAGGTTCATGGCCGGCAGTGTTTGCCCATCGACCTGCAATTGCTCCTTGCGGCCTTGGGACAGCACTGAGTGGAACGGCACAGGGTTGTCGCCATTCGGCTTACGGAACAGGAACGCGCCACGCCCGGTTTCCGCCTGCTGGAACACATGATTCACCGCCTCGACCATTGCATGGCTGGAACGGAAGTTGGTGCCCAGGGTGTGGTGACGGCCAGTGGTGGCCTGACGGGCACGCAGATAGGTGTAGATATCGGCGCCACGGAACGCGTAGATCGCCTGCTTGGGGTCGCCGATCAGGAACAGGCCGCTGTCGAGGTGGTTGTCCTCGATGCGGTAGATCCTGTCGAAGATGCTGTATTGGACCGGGTCGGTGTCTTGAAACTCATCGATCAGGGCGACCGGGAACTGCTCGCGGATCACGCTGGCCAAGCGCTCGCCCCCCTCGGCGTGCAGGGCGGCGTTCAGACGGATCAGCATGTCATCGAAGCCCATTTCGGCGCGGCGGCGTTTTTCATCTTCAAAGCGTTTACCTACCCAGCCGGAGGCGTGTTGCAACACGGCGGCGTCGGGGGTGGGCAGCGCGTCGAGAGCCGCCTTGAGCCCGGCCATGGCATCGATGCCCGGGTGGCGCGGTGGCTCGCCCTTCCAGGCTTCGGCCATTCCGTCGGGCGTCAGGCGTGTAAAACCGGTGCCGATGTCGAGTTGCTCAAGGGTTTCGTCGGCGGCCCAGGCACTGATTTTTTCAAACCAGGGTTCGAAGTAGCGGGCTTGCATCTTGCGGCCATCGACGGTTTTGGCGGCCACGGCTTGCAGGCAGATATCGCGAAGCTCGGCGGCCCATTGTTGCCAGGGCGCCTTGAGTTGGATCAGCGCTGCGCGGCGTTCTTGCAGGCAGGCGTTGATCAACTCGGCCGGCTCGCGGGTTTCGTCCGTCGGCCGCTCGCTGCCGAACAGCGCGCGAACCCGTGGCATCAGTGCGGCCGGGCCACCCCAGTGATTGCGCACCCAGTTGAGCGCGTCGTCGCGCATCGGGTAGCAGAACAACCGCCAGTAGTCGCGCAGCACTTCGCCGAGCAGGTCGCTGTGGTCGGTTTCCAGGGTCTGGGTGAACAGGCTGCCGCTGTCGAAAGCGTGCTCACGCAGCATGCGCTGGCACCAGCTGTGGATGGTCGAGACAGCGGCTTCATCCATCCATTGCGCGGCGATGTCCAGGCGGTTGGCACAGGCGGGCCATTGCTCGGGGAGGTATTGATCGCGCAGGTCGGCGATCAGCGTATCCGGTGGCTGGATTTCATCACGAAAGAAGCGTGCGGCTTCGGCCAGGCGGATGCGGATGCGCTCGCGCAGTTCTTTGGTCGCGGCGTCGGTGAACGTTACGACAAGGATTTGCGGCGGCAACAGTTCACGGCCGAAGCCTGACTCTGCGTCACCGTGACCGAGGACTAGGCGCAGGTACAGGGCGGAAATGGTAAAGGTCTTGCCGGTGCCGGCGCTGGCTTCAATCAGCTGGCTGCCTTTGAGCGGGAAGGCCAGGGCCAAGGGTTTGCTGCTCATGTGCTGGCCTGCGAACTGGTGAGCGATCGCCATGGGGCGTTGATCAGTGGGCGGTACAGGGTTTCGCACCAACCTTCGAATTCTTCGCTGGCGATAAGCGTTGCGTAGTCGGGAAATTGTCGGGTGAGCGCCGGGGTTTCGCGGCGTTCGCCGTCGTGGGTCAAACCATCGCCTTCGTAGGCTTTGCTTGCAGCCGCCAGGGCCTTGGCCGGATCGGTCTGGCCGAGCCAGGCGAACGCGGTTTTTACGGCTACCGGAAGCGGTTTGCGCATGCCAGTGTGCCAGGCCAATAGCAGGTTGCCGAGGATTTCCTGGGCCGCCGATGGCTCCAGCGGGGCCAGTAGCAACGTGTCATCGCTCGCCACCAGAGCGGTACTGAGTGACAGACCGCACGCACAGGCCACCACATGATTAACCCACGGGCGAATCAGGCGGTGCCACTTGCGCGCCTTGATCGAACCGATGCTGTTGGGGATGGTGGTGACGCTTAACAGTCCACCATCGTTGCGCCGATGCAGGCCGCTGATCCAGCCCTCCAACCGAATGCCCTGATGCTCAAAACTGACCGGTTCTGCCCCTGTGTGTGGGGTGGGCCAGAGTGCTAGCAGTTGCTGGTAGCGTTGCAACAGGCCGGGTAAGGGCTCGATCAACTCGTTGCGCAGGCACTCGCCAAAACCGACCATGGGTAACAGGCCACTGCCTTGCAGACGCAGGGCTTGGGCATTGAGCGCGTGGTCCACGTGATCGGGTCTGACCAGCGCGGCGTTCAGCAGGCTGTCGCTGAGGCTGTAGCGTTGCAGTGCGTCGAGGACGAAGGGTTCTTCATCGGCCAAGGGCACTTCGGCGGCCTCAAAGAACACTTTCAGACGCTGGCTGAAGAAATGTTTGACCGGGTTACGCAGGAAGTCCTGCAACTGGCCGAGGCTCAGGGGTTCTTCCTGTTGGTGATCGGCCAGTTCGTATGCTTGCGCCATGGCGTCAGGCGTTTCGTGCAGCAACTGCCATTCGCGGGCGTAGCTGAAGAGCGGATCGCCTGCGTGAAAGTAACGCGCGCTGAAGGGTTGGAGCGGGTGTTCCTGGGTCATCGCGTCGATCAGCGATGTGTGTGGTTGTGCGTTCTGCCAGCCACTGGCGAGATGGTCACGCAGTTGGCCAATCAGTACCGAGGCCGGGCGATCGCTGTTGTCACGGATGCTGCGGCCCACCCAACTGATATAGAGCTGGTCGCGGGCCGACAGCAGCGCTTCGAGCAGCAGGTAACGGTCGTCTTCGCGACGTGAGCGGTCACCGGGGCGGTAGTCGCTGCCCATCAGGTCGAAGTCCAGCGGCGGTTGGGCACGTGGGTAATCGCCGTCGTTCATGCCGAGCAGGCAGACCAGCTTGAACGGGATCGCCCGCATGGGCATCAGCGTGCAGAAATTGACAGCGCCGGCGAGGAAGCGCTGGGACAGACGCCCCTGGTCAAGGCCGGCCAACCAGGCTTCACGGACGACAGTGAGGGGTAACTCGTCGTATAGGCCAACGGACTCGCAGGTCTCCAGCCAGGTCTCCCTGAGTTGTTCGAGTTGGCCCAACAGGTAGTCATCATGTTCGCTGCTGGCCAGGAAGAAGCGTTGCATCAGACGTTGCAGGCGCTCACCCCATTCTTGGGGGGTCGCAGGTTGCGAGAGTGCGTGATGTGCATCACTCAGCGCGTCAAGCAAGGCCACCAGTGGGCCAATCAGGGCAGCGTCGAGGCCACCGATTTCATCATAGGGCTCGATGCCTTCGTAGGCTCCACCGGTGCCGACCGCGTAGCCCAGAAGCATGCGGCGCAAGCCAAATCGCCAGCTGTTTTGCTCCAACTCATTCGGCAGACCCAGGCCGGCACGCTGTTCGGCGTTGAGCCCCCAGCGCACGCCGGCGCCTTCGATCCAGCGGTGCAGCGTCGGCAGGTCGCGTTCCTTGATGGCGAAACGTTCGCGCAAGGCGGGGACATCGAGCAAGTCGAGGATTTCACTGACGGGGAAGCGGCTGTCGGGAAGTTTCAGCAGATGCTCGACGGCGATCAATAGCGGATCGCGACCGCGTTGGCCCTGGTCGGTGAGGGTGAAGGGGATAAAGCGTGGGTCATTTCGCTCAAGCTGTCCGAATACGGCGCGAATGTGCGGCGCATAGCTGTCAACGTCGGGGACCATGACGATGATGTCTCGGGGGCGCAACGTGGGGTCGGCACTGAAGCGTTGCAGCAACTGGTCGTGGAGGATCTCCACTTCGCGTTGGGCACTGTGGGCGATATGGAAGCGGATTGAAGTATCGCGCTCCAGATCAACAGCCGGCCATAGCTCGCGTGTTTCATTGAGCGGGCGCAGTTCGAGAATGTCGTCCTGCAATTGATTGAGCAACGTGCGGGGTTCACTTTCACTGAACAGATCGATGCGGCCGTCACGGAATGCGGCGCGGTAGCTGTTGGGGTCGTCGTAGCTGTCCAGCAGGCTGATGTAGTCACGGCCTTGTTTACCCCAGGCGGCGAGTAGCGGGTGTGCGTGCTGATGCAGGGTTTGCGGGTCAAGGGTGACCGGCATCCCGGTTTTACGTGCCTGGCGTTTATATTCGTTACGCAGCAAGTCTTTGTCAGCGACGATGTCGGACCAATGGTGACGGCATGGGTTGTGAACGCACAGCAGCACCTGGCTGAAGCGTGCCAGACCGGCGAGTGCTTCCAGCGCTTGGGCAGGCAGCGATGAAATGCCGAACACGATCACCCGCGACGGTAGACCTTCAGGGGCCGTCTCCAGTGTATTGATGCGCTCGATGAAACGTTGGTGGACGCCTGCACGACTCTCGGCCATGCCTTCTTCCCCCACATCCAGCAACAACGCTCGCCACAATTCGGCTTGCCAGCAATTGGCGGGGTTGAGCGGCTTGGATTCGCCTCGTCCGTTACGCAGTTGATGCCGGCCGGCTGCCCAGTCTTCCAGCCAGTCGGCGCGGTAAACCTGGTATTGGTCGAACAGGTCGGCCAGGCGCTCGGCGAGTTGGTAGCGCTTGCGCAAATCCGTGTCGTGGGTAAGGAAGCGCTGTAGCGGCTCGAAATGCGGCTGGTCGATGAGTTCCGGGAGTAGGCGCATGAGACGCCAGGTCAGTGGAGCTTTATCGAGCAGGGATTTAGGCGGGATTTCGTCACGGCCCAGGACCATTCGGTAAAGCTGCCACATAAAGCTGCCGGGGAGCTGCACATCGATTGCGGCGGCGATTCCGCAGCCACCCATGTCGTCATCTTCCGGATCTTCAGCCAGGGCTAGCTTGAGCCACTGGGCGATGCCGTTGCTTTGGACCAAGGCGATCTCGTTTTCCAGGGGCGCCAGAGGGTAGCGTCGCATCCAACTGACCACCAGGCTGCGCAGTTCATCCAGGCGGTTGCCGTGAACCACCATGAATCCAGCGCTGAGGGACGTCGCTTGCGGCATAACGGCTTCCTTGGGAAAAGCAAAATCGAGGCGTGGACTTTAGCATTGAAGACCATCTCGATGAGCCCCTACGCATTTTCGATCGCCCAAAAAAAAACCCCATCTGCTTTCGCAAATGGGGTTTCGGAATTTAATCTTGACGATGACCTACTCTCACATGGGGAAACCCC